>NZ_JBBNIH010000158.1:0-67698 GCF_040094125.1 Faecalibacterium longum | reverse complement strand
GATACCTTTGTCAACTCGGTCTACGTCTTTGATGACCGGGTCGTGCTCAATTTCAACTTCACGGACGATTCCAAAACAATCTCCCGTGAAGAGGTGTTGGGTTCGAGTGCTGTGGAGAATTCTCCACCAAACGTAAGGCCGTTTACCTGAAAGGGTAAGCGGCTTTTTCTTGTATCTACGTGCTTTTTAATATGCAATAGTGAAGCGAATTCACTTTTGCATATTGATAATGAAACGTGTAGGAGGCCCCCTTTTCAGTCGTTTGTAGCGAGTTTGTAGCAGATCTGTAGTAAAATTCGGGGAGTAACGGCAAAATGGCCTCAGAAACCCGATTTTTGCAGATTTTTTGGTATAAAATTTTATCCTTGAATTTTGTGCAGAATAACGGTGGTGCTTTTCATTCGGATTCTGATGCCGTATAATAAAGAAAAGATCATGGATGAAAGGAGAAATCGCTGTGCGCTACACCATCAGGCATTTTGATTTGCCACTGCTTACCTTTGAAGCAAACATGGACAGTGCAGATACTGACCTCCATATTATAAAGGTCTACGAAGAAAACCGTTCCTTTTTACCTTTGAACCTGACTGTATCAGAAGATGGTGTAGAACGCTGGCTGCGGCATCGCACAATTCCGAAGAACCGAGCGTATGTAGATGCTCTGCTCTCTAAGGTGGGGCTTTCTTTGAATCGTCCGCTGGGAATTATCACCGTCTGCAAAGGACTTTCACTCAATGATTGCTTTTGGGTAGATGCAGAGGGCTCCGGTGACACCTTTGAAAAAGTAAATCTTTACGATAACCGATTCAGTCAGGTGCTGGCAGCAATCGCCTTTACAGGATATGGCAGCAGCATACGAACTTCGCTTGCGTCCTGCCCGGAGTTCTCAACCAACGGGATGTTGCCAAAATGCTGGCGCAGACAAAACGGAAAAATCTATCTTTATAAAGGTGGCACGTCAGGGTTCAGTAATCTGGGATTTGAACCGTACTCGGAACTGTACGCTTATCAAGTTGCACAGGTGATTGGCGTGAATGCGATTCGCTACACCCTGACAAAAGATCTGAAAAAGACGCTTTGTTCCAAGTGTGAGCTGTTCACCAGCAAAGAGCATTCTTATATTCCCATCGGACAGCTTGTGTCCAAAGGCGGAATAAAAGCGATTTTAGCGTATTATCAGACGTTAGGGCAGAACTTTGTGGATGCACTGGAAGATATGCTGGTCTTTGATGCAATCATCTGCAATACAGACCGCCACTATGGAAATTTTGGTGTGTTGGTAGATAATAAGACCAACACGATTGCGGCACCCGCACCACTGTTTGACCACGGAAACTCGCTGTTCAGTCTGGGCGGAACGGATCTTTGGGACAACCAGAAAGCATTTGATGAATATGCCCGCACACTGCTTCCGCTTGCATACGATGATTTCTTTGCAGCTGCAAAGAGCGCAATGAAACCTCGTCACCGTGCGATGCTCCATAAGCTGCTGGATTTCCATTTTGACCGCAGAGCGACACGTTATAATCTGCCGCCAAATCGCTTGAAGATGATCGAAAAAGAGGTACAGCGCAGAGCAAGAGTGCTTTTAGGGTGAAAAAGAAACCGTCAAACGTAAGAGATTGCTATCTCATGCGTTGACGGTTTTATGGTTTGTGGGGATATTATTCTTCTGGCAGAGCCAAAACTTCATCCTTGACCAGTTGATTGGCCTTATCAAAGGCTTCAGGTTTCGATTATCTGGTTGGCTTTCGGATGGAGATAGACTTCATCCGGCGTTTTGAATTTGGGCGTGTGCCCGACAGCACGTTTCAGGATATCTTTGCACGAAAAGAAAACAGAAAAACAATAGTCAGCAGACGTAAAGCTATCATAATTTGAAACAAAAGCTCTTGACAGAAAGCTATTTGCAAAATATCCTTAAAAATAAGCAGAAACATTGACCTCTAAAAATAAGGAGCGGACGATGGCATTTGAATTAGGCGGACGCGCTGATAAGTTTGGCAATCGATACGAACGAAGATATTTCGTGTCTCTCATGGCAAAGGTTTTGCAGGGCGGCCTGCTGAGTGTACAGAGTGAGCCCACAGGTGACGATGAAAGCGGCACGGATATTATCGTAGAATACCAAGGCGGAAGGAAGGATTTTCACCAGTGTAAGGCATGCAACGGCAGCAATGAGCACTGGACGATGTCTGCGTTAGCACGGCATAAGGTGTTTCAGCATATCAAGGAACATGTAAAGACGGAGCAGAATCACTTTGTGTTTGTGACTGCACTTCCCTTTGTGGCGCTGAATGATTTGTGTCTGGCGGCCAGAAATTCGGACTCCTGTCAGCGCTTTGTAACGAATCAGCTGACGACGCATGGCCGAAAAAATCTATTCGATCAGTGGCGAAAAAATCTTGGACTGGGAGAGACAGCAGCGGATCAGGAACAGGCTGCATTCTATCTGCGGCAGTTTGAAATATGTACGCTCAGTGATGATTCGGTAGAGGGAGATCAGTGGAAATACGTGCTCGGCAGTATGTTCACCGGGAACCCGGATGATGTCTATGATGTCCTTTTGAACCTGACGGAGAACGATAATTATGGCAAAACGCTCACGGCGGGGATATTGCAGCAATATCTGGAACAGCGGGGATACCAGCGCCGACTTCTGGCCGCCGATACCAATATCCCGCTACAAATCGAGCGTCTGAATCATCGGTTCAAGGCTCACTTCCGCCCCATTGGCGACCATCCTTTTCCTATACAAGAAGCTCACATGGCATTGCGGGCGATTTTGACGGGCAAAAATGTTTTACTGCTTGGCGAAGCTGGCATTGGTAAAAGCGGCTGTGTACAAGCATTGCTGGCGGAGCTGGACAAGAGGCATATTCCATACCTTGCACTTTCTGTTGACCAAAAGGTTCCCCAGGGCACACCGGAATACTACGGCGAAGCTTTGGGGTTCAAGGCTTCGCCAGTGCTTTGCCTAGAAAGCCAGTTGGCCAGTGGTCAAATGGGCGTTCTCATCTTAGACCAGTTGGACTCCCTTCGCTGGGCGACCCGTTCCTGCGAAGAAGCACTGGATGTCTGTGGAGAGATGCTGCGGCAGGTGCAGGCTTTGAGCTACAGTGGAGACCGGGCTGTCCGGGTCGTTTTAGTCAGCCGCAAGTTTGACTACGAGAACGATTTGGCACTGCGCAGGCTTTGCACTCTGGCAACCCCTGAGCAGTCCGATCCATGGGAACAGATCAAACTGCATGCATGGGACGAGGAACGAGTGGAAATTTTTGTAGGCAAAGAACGTTATGCCCGTATGCTGCCAGCCATGAAGCGCATTTTGCGAACCCCCTGTTACTTATACATCTGGCAGTTCCTGGAGGATGCACGAAAAGATAATGCGTTTACTACTCCGGTTGACCTGATGAAAGAATGGAAAACGCAGATCATTCAGCATGGAGAACAAAAAAACATCCACGCAGATGCCATCGAGTCATTTCTAAACGCTTTACTGAGCTTGATGCAGGAAACTCCTTGTGTCCCGGAAATGGCTCTCCCGGGCAACCAGCAGGTGCAGGAATTCCTGATTTCAGAAAACGTATTATACAGAAATGAAGGTTGTTTGGCATTTGTTCATCAAAGCATGGCCGATTACCTGAATGTAGAGTGCTGGCTGCAAGATATTCTGCACAGGAAAAAGGTGGAAGAACTTCTGCCTTCGTACAATGCCCAGGGGCCGGAATATCGGGTGCGGCTGCAGATGCTCTGGCAAGTGTTGCTGCGCGCTGGCACAACATTGTTTTTAGACAGGGCCGAAAGCTTTTTGGCCAGCAAAAACATCCGTTATTATTACAAGTGTACCGTTTGGGAAGCGCTCGGGCAGATCGATGTCCCTGGAGAAAAGATCATAGCGCTTATTCGGGCACACTGGAACGAAGATGCCTGGAGAGAAACAATCCTGCACCGCGTTTTCTGGGGGCATAGTGCGTTCATTCGGCAGTATGTGGCCGCCGGATTCGTCGCATCCTGGACCGACCCTACGGCGTTGTGGTTGCTGCGCCCGCTTGTAACGAGCGACCAGGCTTTTGTAAGAGAGGCCGTGCTGCCCTGTATTGGAAAAACACCAGAAAACGACCAGAATATCTTAAGGCTGTTCTGGATGCACAAAAATCTGGAACGCCAAACGGTTGAACTATGCCTGCAGATTCTGAAAACACAGCCAACCCTGGGGCTGAATACCAGTGAGTACGAATCCTGGGTGGAAACATGCCCTGATAAGGCGGTGGAATATCTGGCTCTTGTTTTTGGACAAACATTGTCACATCAGGAATATATCGCACCAAAATTCATGGAACTTTCCCAGAAACGCCCCAAGGGTGTACTGGAAACTCTGTGTCCGTTGGTAATTGAGGCATCCAAAGGGGAGGAGGTTTGGATGCAATGGCGAGCATATAATAGACATTACGATGGTGTGCGCTGTTACGTAAAGCTGATACAGGATTCGTTGCAGCAGCTGGTACAGCAGGATCTGCCGTATGTGGAAAACTTTGTAGTGAATCACCTGCATACAGTATCTTGGCTGGAACATGAATGGATCTTAAAAACGCTCCTGCTTTTACCGGAACGAGACGCCACGCTAGCCTATCAATGGCTGATGGAGCAGTTCCCGGAACACTTTCTAGACACAACGAGCCCGGAAGAGCGGATGATGACCTATGCGGCAGAGGTGTTGAAAAAGTTTTCTCCCTTCTGGTCCGATGCCCAATTTGACCAAATGGAGCAGCGTGTTGTTTCCTATCACTCTCCCGATATGCTGGAAAATGCACGAGATCGGTTCAGCTTGAAAGCGTATTGGCCCTACTGGGGTAGCCTGCAGGAAGCGCTTTTGCCCGCGATGGATCCAGCCAGAAGCAAAAGCAAAGCGCTGCAAGCTGTGCTGCAGCGTCGGAAAGAACAGGGTTTTGGAGATGTATGGTATAAAAAAGGAGGACTCATAGAAAGTTATACAGTTCGTTCGTCCATTGCAGATTATACAGAAAAGCTGAGCGATGCGGCATGGATCCGATTGATCACTTCTGACATGCCGCATCTATCACCTCGTGATACCATTCAGCAGCACTTCCGTCGGCCGGGACTGGAATCCTCTCCCAGAGAGTTTGCCCGGACACTGGAAAACTTTTTCGTCACAGAGCCTTTGCGGCTGGCTGGTATTGCAGAAAAACTACCCGAGCAGATTGATGCGCATTATTCGGCGGCAATTCTGAATGTATTCGCCAAAAAAGAAGTATTTGATGCGGTCGGGTTTGAAACTGTTGAAGCTATTGCAGAAAAATTCACACGCTGCATGACAGCGGAGATGGAGTATGAGCTGGCTTCAGGATTTTGCGGTTTACTGATCAACCACCCGGACGCCCCTTGGTCTGCTGAGAGCTATCAGCGTCTACGCTTTCTGGCTGTTGCGCATAAAAACCCGCAGGAAAACATGTACAATATAACATCGGGTAACGACCCACAGAACAAATCCTGCCAGTGTCTCCGGGACAACGTGCTGAACAGCATCCGGGGGTATGCGTTCCGAACGATCGCAGAAACTTTATGGAAGTACCCGGAAAAAGTAGAGGATTGGAAGACCGTCCTCGAGCATGGTCTTCAGGATCCGCATCCTTCGGTTCGCTATGCCGTGATAGATGCACTTGCAGCAGTCAGTAGAGTAGACAAGCCTTTTGCCTGCGAAGGCTATTGGGAAGTTTTGCAGCAAGATCCGCGCTGCATTTTACACTATACATCCGGATGGTTTATCATGCAGCTTTACCCAGTCCATCCGGAAGAGTGCCGTGCCTGTCTGATCTGGGCGTTTGAGCAGAGCGAAACGGAGCAGGATCTTGTTCGTAATGCTGCCCATATTCTGGCTGAGCTGTGCATCAAGGGAGATCTCGATGTCCATGCCTACCTTTTCCAACGGCAGTATATGCCAGAGCAGGCCTATGGAATTTTGGATCAGTGTTTCGACGACCTAAACCAGGAGCCTAAGAACACCGCTGCCAAGCGGTTGCTACTTTATACGCTGCAAAATTGCCAGGAAATCCCGCAGCATATCGTGTGGCAGTATTGTCGGGAGCCTGGGCCTCACGATCCGGACGTTTTACGGCTTTTTGTGGAACGGTGTGCAAACCGGGCTGAGTACGCTTTAATCCATTTTTTTCTGGAATCCAGAAAAGAAAACAGCCCTGCTTGGTGGGAAAATCTGTACACTTTTTGCGCCCGGGCCTGTGCGGATGCAACTAAGAGATATGGCCTTGCCGTTGATGATTTCTGCAAGCTTCCGTTTTTGCTGCTGGAAACAGCGGCTACTGTGCAGCAAAGAGAAAAAGCTCTGGACGTTTTTGATGAAACTTTCCGCAGCAATGTCATCCAGATGGAAAATTTTTTGCGGGAAACCAATCGATAATATAAAAACAGAAAACATCGTGTGTTGTGCATAGCGTAATTCTCATATAAAGCTCTTGCGAATATACTCCTGCGGGAGTATAATTGGAGCGAGGAGGTGGTTCTGTGGAAAAAACAATTTATCACGGTTCGGATCATATTATTGAAAAGCCAAAGTTCGGCTATGGCAAGCCCTACAATGACTATGGCATCGGTTTTTACTGCACTCAGAACCCCAACATGGCCAAAGAGTGGGGTGTTGGCATCGACCACAATGGCTACGCTAACCGGTATGAAATCGAATGCGACGGTTTGACCATTCTGGATTTGAACGCTCCCGGTTACACGATGCTGCATTGGCTGACGATTCTTTTGGAGAACCGCGAATTCGATACTTCTGCCCCGCTGGCCGCAGAAGCCAAAGAATACCTGATGAACACTTTTCACCTCGACTATAAGTCTGCTGATATCATCATTGGCTACAGGGCAGATGACAGCTATTTTTCCTTTGCATCTGATTTTATCAACGGCGCAATCTCTTACCGCCAGTTGTGCAATGCCATGCGCTTGGGCAAGCTGGGGCAGCAGTTCGTGCTGAAAAGCAAAGCGGCCTTTGAACAGCTGGAATTTCTCGGCTATGAGACCGCAGACTCTAAAGAATGGTATAAGAAAAAGGCCTTCCGTGACCAGACAGCCCGCCGCCAATATCTTGACGTGGAGCGCAACCGCCGTCAGAGGGGAGACCTTTATATTACCACGATTCTCGACGAGGAGATGAAGCCCGATGATCCACGCTTACGATAAAAGCTATCTTTCTGCTGCACAGAAAAATCTTGCCCGGATGTTGGATTATCTTGTCAACGATCTGCATTATCCGTTGGAGACGGCATGGCAGTGGTTTGTGACCAGTGAACTGTCTGCCCGGTTCGAGCAGGGGGATTGTTCTGTGTTGGTGGGCGTGTCCGGTGTAGAACTTGCCCGCGCTGTACTGGAGCAGGCGGGCGAAGCCGTGCCCATGCAGAAACCCTCGTATGCCTACGACCGCAGCCCGGAATACTGGACAGGCTGGGCTCTTGCCTATTACCAGTGGCTGACCGGTCTGCGCTTTGCGGAGATTGAACAGGCAGTGTCTATCACGGAGGTGCGGCTGCTGTATACGCCCTACCACGAGATGGATGTACGGCAGTTTGCAGACAAGATGAACGAGTTGTACCGTGCGGCAAAGCCGGAAACAAACCTGAAAGCCATGCGCACATTGGCCGGATTGAGCCAATCGGAACTGGCAGGGCAGGCTGATGTGCCTGTGCGTACCATCCAGCAGTACGAACAGCGACAGAAGGACATCAACAAAGCACAAGCAGAAACGCTGCTTCGCCTTGCGCGTGCGCTGAATTGCAACGTAGAGGATCTGATGGAGAAAGTTCCACCGCTGAATTTTATCGCAAGGCAAGAAAGTAGTGCAACATGAAAACAGCATATTTGCGATATGCAATTCAACGCTGTTGCCGTTGCATTAAAAAGTTGAATTGCAATAAATAAGAATGAAGCGATGAGACCTGACACAGATTGTGCAAAAAAAGAAAGCTGCCATCCATAAGAGAAAGATTCTCACGGATCGGCAGCTTTTCTCTTTGAAGTTGTTATGCCTTCGTTGTGGTCAGAACTTCATCATTGACCAGCTGATTGGCCTTATCAAAGGCTTCGATCATCTGGGTCGCTTTCGGATGGAGATAGACTTCATCCAGCGTTTGGGATTTGGGCGTGTGCCCGACAGCGCGTTTCAGGATATCCTTGTTGACGCCTGCGCGGTCACAAAGGCTGGCGTAGGTATGGCGGGTGGTGTAGGGCGTATAAGTGGCGAGCTTCCCGGTAAACTCCGGCTTGCGCTTACCATTTTCGTCGTAAGGATTCGGCTGGATGACAATTTCCTCCAGGAAAGGATAGAACTTGCGGTTACGCCAGTTCTTTTCGTTCCAGAAATCGCCTTTTCCATTGGGAAAGAGCGGACCGTTTTCCACAGAGGTGGCATACGCATGTTCAAAAACCGGGATGCCAAAGTCGAGAATGGGAATGATGCGGTTGCGTCCGGCTTCGGTCTTGCAGCCGCCGATCAGATAGGCACCGGATTCCGTGCGGTGAAAATCTTCGTGTTTGAAGTGCAGCAGCTCATAGATACGCACTCCGCAGGCCAGAAGAGCAATTACCATCTGCCTGGTGGGCGTGTTCTTTTGGCTCAGGATCAGCGTTACCTGTTCGTCCGTGAAAATCTCGCGTTCCGGAGATTTGCGCCCTTCGACTTTCAGGACAGATGCAAGGTTGGCATCCACGACACGCCAGCCAATGGCTGTGCGATACAGCTTACTGATAAGAGTACGCTCTTTTTCCAACATACTTTGAGACAGTCCGTTATCGGCCATCTTATCAAGGATGTTTTGGAAGTCTTGCGCATAGAGGGCGGCAAGTTTGAAGTGCCACAGCGGACGGAGATATTTCCACGCAATGTCATAGAGCTCGCGAGCCTTATCGGACCGGCCTTTATATTCACGGGACTCTTTGAACATCCGGAAGCAGTCCTGAAGGGTGGAGTCCTGATAGGGTGTGGCCGGACGCTTCATCATTTCGGCGCGGACAGCTTCTGCTTCTTCACGGGTGACGTAGGTGCCAACAGCCTTCATGACTGTAATTCCGGTGTGAGGATCAGGGATCGGCATTCGGAGCAGCCATGGTTTCCGGCGTGTTCCGGACATTTTCGTAATGCTGTCATTGCCAGATGAGGCTTTCAGCCGGGGCGATTCTCGTTTGGCTGGAACGGCAGGTGGAGCTACTGCACCGGGGGATGGCGCTGTGCCAACGGGATGACCGCAGGCAGAGCAGAATTTAGCGGTATCTGAGATTTGATGACCGCAATTTTCACAGAACATAGAATTGAACCTCCTATTGCTTTGAACTTGCTTCAAAAATGCCCCCGGCATCTGGAGGATGCCGAGGGCGGATGGTCGAATTAGTTGCGGGCGCGGGAGAGCTGGTAGTCCAGGCTCTGTTCAGCCGTGAGACCATTCTGAAGCAAGCTAACCAGATTGGGGTAGAATATGTAGAGACGAGATCTGTTCGGTACGTGGCTTATGTAACCGGCGGCTACGAGGTTGCGGAGACTGTGGTATGTTATATCATAACCTTCGCTCCGTGCACGACGTGCGGCACCTGTTAGTGTAAGAAAATCCTGCGGCTTATTAACCATAATGTTTCTCTCCTTTCGTAAAATGATGGAAAGCACAGGCGGCTTTTCATAATAAGCATATCTTTTTGAGATATAGGACTCTTAAAGGGCGATTAAGGGTACCAGGGAAGATCTGGCATTTTTGAGAAGTCATAACGCTCCAAAGAATGCAAATCGGGTTGTACTTCCTCATATTGGGCGTTTAAAGGGGGAACGACATAAAATCTCCTTTTCACTGTATTTTGTTCAATCATTGTTTTCCATTTCTTCAGCGATGCGGACGAGGACTTCCACCAAGACGGTGCCAACTTCTTTGACGATTTCGGACCAAAAGTTCATAAGGCTTTCTCCTTTCTGCGCAGCTGCGCTTTAAAATACGATGGTAATAATGATAGTGGTGGTGCGGAATAACAAAATGCTCACCTCCAGACATAAAAAAGCCCCTGAGTCTTTCGACTCAGAGGCTTTGGATCATGATTATTATATCTGGGTGAAAAATGGAAATTTGAGAAAGCTAAAGAGAGGGATTTATCATAAAAAATTATAATGCAGGACGTATTTGCGCTAGAAGAATCCGGTCCGCCGGAAGCCACGGAACAGAATCAAGCTCCTCTTTAGTCAGCCAGCGTGCAGCCTCGGCTTCTTTCAGCACCAGTTCGCCGGAAACTACTTCGCACCAGAAACAGTCCATGGAAAGATGGAAGGCGGGATAATCGTATTCAATGGTGTCGATAAGGTTGCTTACCGCGATCTTGGTATCCAGTTCTTCCCGGATCTCTCGTTTCAGTGCCTGCTGCGGGGTTTCACCCGGCTCGATTTTGCCGCCCGGGAACTCCCATCCGCCCTTGTACTCGCCGTAGCCGCGGGCGGTGGCATAAATTTTATGTTTCGTCTGAATATCGTCGCAGATCACGGCTGCAACAACGCGAATCATTTTCATGAAAATCTCCTGAATTATTTTTCATAATAGAGCGGACAACCCAGTTTTCTCAATTTGGATTCGATTGCTCCTGTAGAACGTTTTAGAATCAAAGAAATTCGTTTGACGCTGTTCCCCTGCTGGTGGAGCCGCAATAATTCACGTTCTTCTTTTTGCGACCATGCTGTTCCAGCGCGAGAATAACGCTCTGCCTTTTTGTTTCGAGGAAGAGACTTCAGATATTCAGCGGTAGATTCAATGGAGCAATGTTCCAATACGATTTTTAATGCTTCTTGAATTTCTTCCTGAGCACAACTATCATTTTCAGACAGAATCCAACCGGTTAAAGGATTAATACCTTTTGCAAGAGTTTCAATTATGGTGCGAGCCAGCATATCGTCCATAGTATGTTACCCCACGATCAATTTGTTGGTCTTTTTGAGGAACTTTGCAGGAATCGGGCGGTCCAGCTTCCATGTGATGTTCATGGGGCGGGAGCCCTCGTGCTTCACATAGTTCACCGTGCCCAGATAGGTATACGCTCCTGCACCGCCAAAACGGGCCTCTGCCTTGAACTCGCGCACGAACAGCAGCACCCGGCTTCCTTTTCCCGGTGATGGATGTAGCGCTGCCCGGTGGCAGAGTTTTCGGCGGTGGTGCTCTGGCTCTGCCAGTGGAAAAGGCTTTCGTTGATGGAATAATCCTTGTACATGGTGGTGGGGGAGTAATCCTTGTCCGCTTTGTTCAGGGTCACAAAGAATACGTCCAGCTGTTTTTCCGGCAGCCACTTCACGCCCTCGCGGACAGTGGCAGGCTTCAAAAAGTCCAGCGCCACCAGCAGCTGGTCACGGGTATAAGTACAGTGCAAATCCAGCGGACAATCAAAGCCCACATCCACCGGCTCGTCAATAAAATCGATGCGGTCATATTGATACTGCAAAAGTGCCTGCAGCTCCCCCAGCAAAACGGGACTGTCCGAAAGGGAATACAGGTCTGCAAGGACCTCCTCATCGTCCCAGCTTTCTGCAGTTTTGCCCCAGAGAGTCACATAGAACATTTGCAGCATCCGCTTCTCTACTGGCGATAGAGCCGCAAAGTCGGTGTTATCCAATTTTGGCAGAAGCTCCAGCAAAAACCGGATCCATCTGCGGGAATCTGTCACGGCAAAACGTGCAAAGGCTTTGGCCACAATCTCTTCAAGTGGCTCTGCAAAATCAGGAGATACACCGGCCAAAAATCGCAGCCGGGAAAAACAAAGGGTTTTATCTTTGACTTTTTTGCTGTAAATTGCACGCGGGTCGAGATGGTAGTAGTCGAGGAAATTGCCAAGGGTCAGCGGCAGGCCGGTGTCCTCCGTGAAGGACGCAACCCGTGCCACAAGCCCGGAGGTGCGGTCGTAGGAAGCGCTGATGTTATCCAGTACATATTTTGCGGCAATTTTCTCCAGCTGAATATAGCAGCCCTTGGGTGCAGAGACAAAGCCCTCTTTGAGCTCCCGACTGACGCTGCGGGTAGTGTTCGAGAGCAGTGCTGCGAATTTTTCCTCAAAATTATACTTTTTGTTGGCCTGTCCGATGAAATCCAGAACGGTCAGGCAATCCTTGTTTTCTGCCAGACGTAAGCCGCGCCCCAGCTGCTGCAAAAACACGGTCAGCGACTCGGTAGGGCGCAGGAACAGCACAGTGTTCACCTCGGGGATATCCACACCCTCGTTGTAAATGTCCACTACAAAGAGGAATCGGAGTTCCCCGGTAACCAGCCGCTGCTTGGCGGCGTTGCGCTCCTCGTCAGGAGAATCGCCGGTCAGCGCCATAGATGGAATGCCGTGGGTATTAAAGTAGCGCGCCATAAATTGGGCATGAGCGATGGAAACGCAGAAGCCCAGACCCTTTACCTCGTCGATATCGGTGACATATTTCAGGATGGAGTTCACCACAAGGTCAGCGCGGCGCTCTGCCACCATGCCGCTGAGGGTGTACAGGTTGGACAACTCGTTTTTATCGTAGCCGCCGGTACGCCATTTCAGGCTGCTCAGATCTGCCGTGTCAGTGACGCCGAAATATTGGAAGGGACAGAGCAGTTTCCGGTCAATCGCTTCCGGCAGACGGATCTCGGCGGCAATGCGCCCGCCGAAATAGTCCAGAACGCTTTTGCCGTCCATGCGTTCCGGGGTAGCAGTCAGCCCCAGCAGGATCTTCGGCTGGTAATATTCCAGCAGCTTCTGGTAGGTGGGCGCAGCTGCATGGTGGAACTCGTCCACAACGATGTAATCGTAAAAATCTGCTGCCGTTTTGGCGGCAAGCTCCTGAGAATTGAAGGTCTGGATGGAAACAAACAGATGATCAATGCTGTCGGCTTTGTGGCTGCCCACATACAGCTCGCCGAAATTGGCATCTTTCAGTACCGCCCGGAAGGTGTACAGGCTCTGCTTCAGGATCTCCTCCCGGTGTGCCAAAAACAGTAGACGGCAGGGCTGCCCCGGATGCTGCCTGCAGAAGCGCTTGTAATCCAGTGCAGAGATCACAGTTTTGCCGGTGCCGGTGGCGGCGACTACCAAGTTGCGGTTGTAACCCCGAACGGTGCGCTCGGCATCCAGTCGGTCCAGAATTTCCTGCTGGTAGGAATAGGGCAAAATATCCAGGGTATAGATCCCGCTGTGGTCGGCCTCGCTGTATTTTTCGGCTTTCAGGGCGCGGGTCAGCCTTTCCAGCTGCCCTTCATCGTAATATTCAAACTCGCTGGAGTTCCAGTAGCTTTCAAAGGTGGCTGCGATCTTTTCGATGGTCTCCGGCAGGTCCTTTCGGGTCACCTTGACGTTCCATTCCAGACCGCTGGAAATTGCCGCATTAGACAGGTTGGAGGAGCCAACATACGCTGTGGTAAAGCCGGTGTCCCGGTAAAACACATAGGTTTTTGCGTGCAGGCGGGTACGCTTGGTGTCATAACTGACCTTGATCTTTGTATTGGGCAGCGCGCGCAGCTCCTCGATGGCTTTTACGTCCGTAGCGCCCATATAAGAGGTGGTGATGATGCGCAACTCACCGCCGCTTTGCACAAACTGCCGTAGCTCGTCCATGATGAGGCGCAAGCCGCTCCACTTGATAAAGGAGACCAGCATATCAATGCGGTCGGCGGAAACGATCTCCTTTTTCAGCTCCGTGTACATCTGCGGCTCATGGATAGCGCCGGTAAACAAGGAACTTTGCGCAATGGAGGTCTCCGGGCGGTCAAGGTCCTTTGCGCTTTTTCCTGTAGCAAGGCGCGGGTCATTCTGCTGCAAAAGCGCAAGAAGCTGCTCTGCACGCTGGTCAACGCCCAGCGCGGCAAAGTCAGGTTCTTTGGTGGTAGTCTGGATGGTGCTTACGATCTGGTTTGCCAGAGCAATCTGTGCTTCGATGCCGCCGCCATTGTCCTGTACGTTGTCGAGGCCTTTTTGTACCACTTCGGTCAGGTACTGCGCCAGCACTTTAGAGGCTTCCGCCGTGTCGATGGGCGCAGTGGATTTACGGGTTTCCGGAACCTCCGAAAGCTCGCGGTTCAGCGCATTGTTAATGACCTGTTCGTACAGTCCGGGGTAGAGCATCGGTGCACTTCCTTGCCGTTTTCTTTTATTATAGCGCCCGTCAGAAGAATATTCAATGATCGAGAATAAACCGCATCTGATTGAAAAAGAAGTTTTTTGATCTCAGAAAATATACTGTAGCTGCATTGCTTTTATAAAAAATAATAGAGGTCGTGATAATTTGTATGGTGCTACAATAAAAAGAGACTGATGCAGTGCAACAGTCTCTCGATAGCAATGAGGCTTATATAACGGGTGTTTTTTTATAAAAATCCGTAGCAGCGCCTCCCATTCCAAGAGTGGTTTTGATGCCAACTCCGCCATGGGATACAAAAGAGAGCAACGCGTTCCAAAGTTCCAGAAGCGGCGGCGCAAGGCGTGCCTCGATGGTCACATTGCCTTGAAAGGCTGGAATGCGCGTTTCTTTCAGCAGATAACGTGTGGTATGGAGATTATAATCCACAATATGAAGCCCTTGCTGTAAAGCCTGCAGTGCATCAGAATCGATAAGGGCATATTCTGGAAAGGCAGCGTTCCAATGCGCAATCAGACTTTGCAAAAGCAGAGTTTCCTGCGGGAAAATAGTATAGCGGCCGGACTGCTTGAAGGCGCAAGGCGACAGAAAAGCAATTTTGGCACGGGTTTCGCTGCGGGAGCGCCCAGAACGAATCAGCTCTTCAGCGGAGATTGCCGGAAAGGTACGGACCTCTGAAACCGGGAGAGTCAATTCATGCAGAGGGATTTCCTTTGCAGATTCCAAAACGGGAAAAACTATCTGTCGAGCAGCGTCATTCAGCAGGTTGACCGTCCAGATCAAAGACTGTTTTTCCGGCGAAAAACATAGAAAATGCGCAATGGGGTGTTCCCCTTGCAGATGCATCTGCTCTCCAAATTCAGAAGAAATCTGTGACATCAGCCAGCCATACAGACGATAGGACCACGACTGGGGAATCCGCACATCATTGGGCGGAGATAAAACCAGTTGAATCTGCTGGATCATAAGATACTCACCCCGCAATGTCCATAGGGATAAAGCCGACCACGAAAACGAGCATATTTCATGGTGTGCGGGGAAATGCCATTTTCGGCATCACGCTCATGCTGGTGGTTGCGGAACATTTGTTTCATTTGTTCTGCCGTCCAGCGCAGTCCCTCTTCTTCACCCAGATAGGGGTACGCCAGCGACTTGGCAAAGAACCCGGAGCCGCCGCCCAGGATCAGATAGGGCTGCTGCGGCAGGTTGACGGCACCGCGCGGCAGGGTAAAATGCCGAGCGTAGGTCTGCTGATAGTATGCATCGAACTGTTGGATGGATTCCAGCAGAGAGTCTTTTGTAATGCGGCCCTTCAGCACAGACTGATCCAGGGTCAGCTTGAACCGGATGGCTGTGCCCGGTGCGGCGCATTCCCGGCAGAGGTTGATGCTGTGGGTTCCGCCGTCTGTGGCGGAGTCTGTTTTTCCGGCCAGCATCATGCAGTTGTCCGAGATTGAGAGGCTGTCGGAAACCTGAATGCCACGGAAAATGCTGTTGACGGCGTCCGAAGCGATGCTTCCATGCAGATGCAGCTGGTTGACATATTTCTCTTCCGGAAAGGCGACTCGGCGGTTTTGTGCAAGGATGTGTCCGGTGCTGCGGTCAGCCAATACCGCACTCAGCAGCCATGCAGTACGCAACGCACCCTTGATGCTGCTGCCGGGAATGTAGGCATGGCCCTGCGCATCACGCTGGAAAGCATGGATCTCTTTCAGCGAATGCTCAGCATCCAGCGCATCTCCCACCTCGATCTGATAGCGCGTCAGCGTTTTCAGTTCTGCATCGGAAATGCCGCAGTCTTTGGTCAGAAAGGCCCAGAGATTGGACTGCTCGCTAAGCATAAACTGTCCGTACTTGTCCACCAGATCGTGCTCGACTAGAAAGCTGAAAAATTTTTGCTCGTCCAGAAAGGAGACTTTGCCATTGCGGGTGTTGTACATGTACTCTTTTTTGGTATAGCTGCTACCATTGCCAACAAACAGAGGTGCCCATACATTCAGAGTAAGGTCAAAGATCTGCAGATGATCCTGCTGAATCATAATGTCACCCCCATAAAGATTGGCTTGGAATAGCGGTATACCGGATGCACATCCGACAAACCAACATCATACAAAGCACCCTGATAACGATTTTGCAGGACAGAACCTGCCGAAAGGGCATACTGCGTTTTTTTCTTCAGTGGAGTTTCCACACGATCGGATGCCATGAAGCCGCTACGACGTACCAACTGAAAGGAGGCACTCTCTAATGCATTATCCATTTCATCTGCCTGCGGCAGGCTGGTGCTCAGCAGCAGATAAGGAGCATGCTCGGAAGAAAGTGCATGATACATCCACTCCGTCTGCTCGTCAAAAGGTTCGTTCAGATAAATCTTAGCCACGACATGGAACTTTCCATAACCAGAGCTGACTTTGCCGCCGATGCCGGTAGCGCCCAGCCAATCCAGCAAATACTCCAGATCTTCATCCTGACCATCTTCGGTAAATCCGCAGATGAAATACAGTCCGCAGTCCGGCGCAAAACGGAACAGTCCAACCTGATACGGCATGGTATCCCCCTGCATGGGAACAGCTGCCTTGGTCTGCTCATAGTGGGTGCCAAAACTTTCCGGTTGCTCGTCAGGGGTAAAATGACCTTCATGCAGACTTCTGGCGTAGCGGTCAAATTCCAACACAGGGATCCAGGCTAGCTTTTTTACCTTTTTACGCAGAGTGGTTTCCACTTCCTCAGTGGATTCTGACGCGGCAATGGGTTTTGGCAGGTAAAACGTTGCGCCATACCAGGGCATTGTATCGCTGAGCAGGAATTTTCCCTGCCGGACCTGCGCACAAAGCTGTTCCAGGGATTCTTCTCCGTGCTGGACGAGGGCCTCATGGCAGAGGGCAGAAAACAGGGTATCTGCCCGCAGGGTTTCTTCGGAGGTATAAAGTGACAATGCAGAGTCGGCTCCTCCGAAATGAACAGCTGTGTCAAACTGAAGCTTAAACAGAAAATAGTTCATAACTATCCACCTCATCAAAGAGGGATTTCAGGCGGCTGAGATCCGCCTGTGCGCCATAGCCTTCCAGCGCAAAGTTTTTCAGGCTGACACGGCCGCTGCCGCGGGAACCATGGCCGCCCAGATAATCCATCTGCAGCAGCTTCATGCCTTTGGCCAGAAGAGAAAGATCTTCCTCGACCTGTGCCGGGTCGGTTACATCGTAAACGATGCTGACGCCAAACTTTGCACCGGCGATCACACGTTCGATCTGGCGGGGATTGGCTACAGAGTTGGCACGGGAAATTGCGTTCTCGGTCTTGACCTCGGTCACACCCACATTGGAAAGCTCTTTTGCATTGGACAAAAAGGCATCCGCAAACTGCAGGCGGGAACGACGCACCGGTTCCGAGGAACCGAACAGACGCAGAATGCGCTCGTCGTCCTTGTCGAAAGCAGGCATGTTCTCAATATCCTGACAGGTGCTGCGGGCCAGCAGGGTGCGCAGTTTGCCTTTCAGACTGCTGCCGGGTACGATGGGATAACCGGTATAGGGGTCACGCACCACCGGGCTGTCCACAGCACCAATGGCAGAAAAGGCAGAGGAACCGCCGATGTGCATACCGGTGCGCACTTCCAGATCGCACCGGATCAGAATTTTTCCATACATAATTACCCCTCCTTGCCGCCGAAGTAGCGGTGGAAAGCGACCAGCGCTTCCATGTAGTGTGCAAAGCGGATCAGGTCCGCACGGTCGGTGGAAATGCCCTTGAGGTATTCCAGCAGGTTCGTCTGCGCCACAAAGCTTTTTACGGTATCATCGCGCCCGCACTCATAAGCCACCCGGACCCGCATCAGGTTGAGCTTCACGATGCTTTCGGGCAGAAGCTTCTCCTCGGTGCGGATGTTTTCCGTATTATAGATATCCGTCACGAGGCTCAACAGGTTGCGGATCTTGCTGGTGGTCACTTTTTTGGGCTGGCTCATCAGGCTGCGCATAATACGCTCGGCTTCGTCTACATAATCTTCCGGCACCTTTTTCGGCGTGATCTCCGGCGGCAGCTCTTTCTGCTGCCCATAGCTGCTGCGGTTGTTATAGCTGCCGGAACCGCTGCGGTTTCCGTTGTAGCTGTTGCTATATCCGCTCCGGCTGTTGTTATAGCCACCGCCGCCATAGCTGCGGCCATTATCATTCCATCCTGCCATCTGTGTCGCCACCCTTTCTGTTCTGATAGACATAAATATAAATTGCGGTGATGAGCTGGTGACGCTGTACGGCATCTAAGGCCCAATCCATCATGCTGTGAGAGAATTGCTCGTAAAGTTTATAATCGGGTGCATTCTTTTTGGGGGAAAGCCGCGCCAGCAGGTAAGCATACCGCGCAAGGTTGATGCGGTCGTTTTCTGCTTCCCGCAGCAGTGCCAGAAGATTGTAGAGCAGGGCGTTTCCATGCTCGGCGTTATCCTTGCCGAAGAAGCTTTGCAGGCAGCCGACCTTTTCGGTCAGGACTTTTGTGCGGAAGGTGTCCCACGCATAGATATGTCCCTGCTCCGGTTGCACTAGCAGATTGCCCTTTGCATCCCGGACTGCTTTGCGCTCCGGCGTAAACAGTGCCACTGCATTTTTGCCGGGCAGATGCTTGGCGGCTTCTTCCAGCGCGGCAGTTTCCTCGGCGGAAAGCCGGATGGGGTAATGGTCATCAAAGATGCCGATGCCTGCGCTGAGGGTCAGTGCACCGCAGGAGAATGCGGTGAAATTACGCTGGATGCGCTGTGCTGCTTCCAGAACATCGTTCCATGCGCCCACAAGGAACACATCATCGCCGCCGGCATAAACAATGCTCACTTGCAGCCCTTCGAGAATGCCGTTGATGTAGCACTTGAAAAACAGTGACATCTGCCGGGAGAACGCTGAGGTGCGGGACAGGGTAACATAGTGCATCCGTTTGACCGGGTCTTTCTCGTTTTCCTGCTCGAAACCGGAGATAAAGGCGTGGCCGAGGTTGTCCACATCCATACGGCAGACCGCAATGCGGCGCACGCCCTCGGACTGCTCTGCCAGTTCTTCCATGCTGTTGCTGGCGGCGTAATCGCCCACATACAGGTTGGTGCTGTAAGTAAGGCCGGTGAATGGTGCATTTTTGGTATATACACGCGCGACGGGCTCGCCGGAAGCCAGCCGTTTGCGGGCAGAGAGCGGATCCGTCAGGGACAGATATTCGCTGCCGCCGTCCAGTGCAGGCAGCGTGCAGTCATCGGCAGCCGAGGGCTGACGGCTTACTACCAGAACGCGCGTGTTCTGGATCTTAATGGAAAGATCTACGAACAGTTTGCACCAAGGGCAGAGATCATCCTTCAGGTTGGCACTGGTGCCGCACACCTTGCATTCCCGGCCATCCGGGTAAGTAGCGGTACTGTTCAGCTGCCGCAGATCCTCTGCGGTATAGCGGTGGAATTTGTGCTGTTCCAGCAGCCGGTTCACCCGGCGGAACAGCTCTTTGTAGGGGCTTTTTTCAGCCGGGGTATTGGTCAGGTCGTTGCCGGAGCAGGGCGTCCATGCGTTGGCCAGAAACAGCTGGGTGCCGAACTGCTGCTGCAACCAGCGGTTGAACTGCCGGTTCCACCGGGTCAGGGTATCGGCCACAGCGGCAGTGTTGGGCAGCAGCACATAGCAGTGTCCGCCGCCGCTGTAGATCAGGTTGGCGCGGGACACGCCGCACCCGGCCAGAAGCTCGTCCAGATAGTGCTCCATGAGCAGCTCCAGAAAGAACGACCGGCTGCGCAGGGAGCGCAGAGCGTTTTCGGTATGGACAGTATAAAGAAACTTCTGGATGCGGGAAAAATCGGCGGTATAGAGCAGAAAAACGTCCTTCTGACAAAAATCCTTCTCCTGCTCAAAAAGTGCCTTGCGCAGGTCGGTGATGTTGTTTGCCTGCACATATTCGCTGATGCACGCCGCAATGGCTGCGGTGGTCTTGGCGTGGTCAAACAGAGAAACATCCGGGCTTTCGCCGGTAAAGGTGCTGGACGGAAAACAGCTGAACTGCGTTTCCAGCAGACCCAGCAGCGAGTTGATCCACTCCGGTTGCGGCTGCAGATCCGGCAGACACTCCTTCAACTTGCGTACAGCATCTGCATAGACGGAAGCGGAAAGTAGCTGCTGCTGCCGTGGCAGCTTCAGGCTGCCGTCCTGTGGCTGCGCAGGCATCATCCAGCCGGGGTGGGAACCATTCAGGTGGGTGAACACCGAGTCCAGCGGAAGATCCCGCCGGAAGGAACTGCTTTCGCCTTCGACCTCCCGGCGGTCTGCGGCGGCAGAAAGATCATCTGCCAGATAAACGATATAGGCCGGGGAATCGGCCGGCAGAGCCTTTGCTGCACCGCGCAGCGCGGCGGCGTGGTGGTAGCGCACACAGTCCAGCGCCGGTGACCAGCCTGCACCGGGCAAAACGCCGTGCAAAAACTGGTAGCCCTGTTCACTGTGGCTGCCGCGCTGCCCACCGGCACGGTACACCGCTTTTCCGGTGTCGTGCAGCAGCCCGCCATAGGTGGACTGCAGGGTGAGAACGTTCAAAATACCATCTCCTTTATGGGTTATGGAAGAATTGCACAATAAACGGAAAGTGTATTTGTCAATTTTGTAAGAGATGCTTGGAATTGGCTTTATTATAACACATTTTGTCGCTATGCAAAAGCCGCAGCAGAGAAAATATCACAGCAGCTGCAATCGTTCCGTTCATAGAGGGACAGCCCACGGAAAACAAAGAGTTAAGGTTTGCAAAAGAAAAACTCCGCATCTTTTTTTGATGCGGAGTTTTTTGCCCCCTTGCGGGGATAAGCTGCAATTCAGCAACAACATTATCGACAGCAAAATTATGAGGTTATCGTCCCCTTGCGGGGATAAGCTGCAATCTCGCAAGTATATCGTATACGTTGACAGAAACGAGTTATCGTCCCCTTGCGGGGATAAGCTGTAATTGAATTGTACGCCCCACACCATTAACTTCGTCAAGTTATCGTCCCCTTGCGGGGATAAGCTGTAATCGGTGCAAGTTGTGCGGCGAGCCGATTGATGTGAAGTTATCGTCCCCTTGCGGGGATAAGCTGCAATCTGTGATTGACGATTCATTGGATTTGCCCTTTGTTATCGTCCCCTTGCGGGGATAAGCTGCAATAGCAGAACTGCCCCAAAAAGAAACTCTTTTCCTGCGTTTTTTAAGGCGTGTTCTGCAATCACAAGATAAATATAGCACATTGACTGCAAAAATAAAAGATATTTCCGAATAAAAGTTGGAAATTGGTGGTGCGAACCCTGTGCCAGATTGGGGAAAACTAGGCGGTAGAAAAGGAGGTTCGCCCCCCGAACTGTTGACTTCAGGGCATCGGGCCATAGCGCCGGAACCCGGCAAACACAAAAATGCTGCGCTTCAGGGTGCTGCCGTCCGGGTAGGTGGTCTCCTGACTCTTGCGGCGGGAGCAGGCGGCCAGCGTGGGGATGCCCGCGGCTTCCAGACGCTGGACTACCCGGTACACAAAGGTGCACTCGCCCTGACAGAGCACGGCGTCCGGGTTAAGGTGCAGGATGTGGTCGGCGTATACCGTGGCAAGGGAGTCCAGTGCGGCCTCGTCGGCGGCGGGGTCGATGGCAGGGAAGGCAAGATCGACCACCGTGCCGTAGCGCTGTGCCGCAGCCGTTTGCTCGGCGCTCCACAGGGCGTAGGGGTGGTTGGAAAAGTTGATGAACATAGCGTGTACCTCCCGGTTCTTTAAAAAAGGCTCCCGTCCGCACAAAACGGACGGGAGTGCTGGCGCGGGGCTCACCGCTTGTCGATGCGGTGGCCAACGTTGTTGCCGGCCAGAGCGCCGGTAACGCCGCCAACGATGGCGCAGGGGATGGTGCCGGCAATGGCACCGACAGGGCCGCCCACGGCGATGCCGATGGAGGCACCCTTCACGGCGCCTGCGACGGCACCGGCTGCGGCACAGCCCAGAGTAGAGATCAGCTCAAACATGTTTTTCACCTCCTTTCACCTACCAGAAGCCCATGGCAAGGGTGCAGTTAAGGCGTAAAAAAATAAATCCGCATAAATTTTTTAAACCATTGTAGCAGCGGCCTTTTTATGGTATGATGCAGATAATGGATCTTATAAAAAGGAGTGTTGCCCTGTGCTAAAGACTTATATCACCACCGTACCTTTGCAGGGAAAGCTGGACCCCATGCTGTACCAGCGGGATCATGCAGCCCCGCCCACGGCCACCTGCTTTCCCATCGTGCAGGTGATGCGGGATACCCTTGAACCCGGGGACACGGTGCAGCTGCTGGCCATCCGGCAGGAAAATGCCGATACCGCCCGCAATTATCAGCGCTTGTTGGAAGAGCTGGCGCAGCTGGGCATTGCAGAAGATCAGGTGCACCAGCTCCACCTGCCCGAGGATCAGCGCCCGGAAACGCTGATCGGCCTGTGCCGGGATCTGGTGGATGCCCTGCCGCAGGTCACCCGGGTGTATGCCTGTATCACCTACGGCTCCAAGAGCATCCCGGTGGTCACGTTGACGGCATTGACCTGCGCCGAAGCTACCCATACGGAGCTGGAAGTAGGCGGTGTGTATTATGGCGAGGTCAAGCGGGAAAACGGGCAGGTGCTCAGCGCGCGGCTTTACGATATGGCAGCGCTGTATCAGCTTGCCGGGCTGGTAGGTACCATGCGTGACAGTAAGACCGCCGAACAAGTGTTCCATCAGCTGATCTGGATAAACGAGCACCGGGAGGACTGAGCAGCGATGAATGACGTGAAAACATGGGCGGACATTGATGCTTCGCCGCTGCTGCAGCTGCCGCCGGAACAGCGCAAAAAGCTGCACGATGCCAATGATGAACGGTTCCGCACGTTCTGGGCGGAATGCTTTCTGACCGCACAGGCTCCCGGAAGGGGAGAGGAAGCATGGAACAGCGTGGATTTCTGCAAGGCGTTTCTGGATGCGTTTGATTTTTGGGAAGCAAAGCCGGGGCAGACCTTCAGTATGTATCTGCGCACCGCTGTCCGTCATGCACAGGCACACGACCAGCAGCAGGAAGAAATGGCTGTGACGGGTTTCGGACGCGAGACGAACCGCAAAATCAAAAAAGCGCTGGAGTACATGGAAAAGAACGGAATCACAGAGAGTATGCTCTGCCGTGACCCGGAAAAAGAACAGGTGATCGCCGATATTGTCGGGGTCGGCGTAAAGACCCTGCGGAAAGCACTGCGCAGTAAGCAGTCGGTGCTCAGTCTGGACGACACTGGCGGAGAGGATTCGGCGCTGGGTGACCGGGTGGTTTCCCAAGAAAAAAGCGTGGAAGAAAAGGTGGAGCAGAGCAGTGAAATGCTGGCATGGCTGCACCGCGGCATAGGGCTGATGAACCTGCAGCAGAAGGAAAAATACGGCAAGACAGCTGGACCGTTGTGGAGCAGCGTGCTGATGGGCTTTCTGCGCAACAATGACGCGCTGCCTCCGGCAGAGGATGCGCCCGCGCGGCTGGCAAACTGCGATGATCTGCGTCCGCTGGAACAGGACAACTGCCTGTGGGATATCCTGCTGCTGCACCGGTATGTGGAGTTTACCGTTCAGCCGCCCTATGCACCCAAAGCGCTGGAATGCGCCGCGCTCCACGCCCTGCTGGACTCGCAGCGCAACCCGGCGCAGGATAAGACCGTGGCAGAATTTCTTGGTGTGAGCCGGGCGGCGGTGTCGCAGCGGCGCAAAACATGGCAGCAAAAACTGGTGCAGATGAAAACGGAACAGGAGGATGGATAAGATGGGACGCGATGTTTTACTTTTATATATGAGCCCGAAAAACCAGAACTACAAGACCCAGACCAACGAGGGCGCGGTGCGGTACCTGATAAAGGAAAAGGAGACCCCGGACTGCATTCTGGCACTGTGCAGCGAGACGGTGCGCAAAAAAGCTGTGGTGGAAATGCCGGACGGCAGCACCTGCACCACGCTGGAATATTTCCGCGATGCGTTGCGCAGGGTGGGCATCCCGGAAGAACGGCTGGTGGTGATCGAAGTGCCGGACAGCATGGATGACGAGAAAAAGCAGTTTCAGGCCATCTCGCAGCTGCTGGAAAAGATCAACGAAGGGGACACCCTTTCCATCGACCTTTCCGGTGGCATGCGGGACACTGCCATGCTGCTGGTGACCGCTGCCCGCTGTATGCGGGACCTGCGCAAAGTGGAGACCCGCCGGGTGATCTATGCGGAGCTGCGCGGGGAAGAGCCTGTCGCGCACGACCGCACCCAGCTGTATGATCTGTTCGACTTTGTTACCGCCATGGACGAGTTCTTCTCCACTGGCACCGCGCAAAAACTGAAGCGCTATCTGTGGAGCGAGGGCGAAAAAGACCCGGTGCTGCACACGCTGCTGACCCGCATCAACCAGTTCTCGGAAGATCTGGCGCTGTGCCGGGTGCAGAAATTGAACGACGATTTGAACCAGATCGATCAGGCGCTGAAAAAGACGCCCAAGAAGAGCCAGAACCTGACCGACCTGTTCTTCCGGCTGCTGAAAGACCGTTTCAGTACCGAGTTTGCAGAGCTGCTTTCCTCCGGCGAAAAGGCGCTGCCTGCACTGGTGAGCTGGTGCGCCGGCCACGGGATGTACCAGCAGGCGCTGACCCTGCTGTGCGAGCAGATGCCGGAATATGTCTGCCAGCATATTTTTGTGCAGCCCACCCCCAAAGGCTGGGAGTATCTGTCAGCGCAGATGCAGAACAAGGGCAAGCCGTGGGTGTACCCGCTGTTCCACTTCCATTTCTGCCGCCTGACTTTGATGCAGAAGGAATATCCCTATACAACAGACCTGCGCCTGACCCTAAGCCGGGACGATGCAGAAGGCAATATGCTGTTCGGCGTAGCAAATAATGCAGAAATGCACGACTATCTGGATATGGTGCTTGCCTCTGGGCAGCTGGTCATCGACCCTGCCATCCGCCCGCAGCTGGAGCAGGCTGCCCTGCTCTATCAGCGCGTGATGCAGTACCGCAACCAGATCAATCACGCCAGCGCCAGCGACCTAGGCTTACAGAGCGAGCGCGTTCTGCCGCTGGATACAGAGCACATTAAAGAGACCCTGCAAAAGATCGCCGCCTACCTGCATGAGATCCGCCCCTTGAAGCGGAACGTCCCGCAAGGCGTCAAGGCGCTGCCTGTCACAAAGACGATTCCGGCAGGCGCAGTTCCCAACCTGTAAAATAGAATATAAGAAAAAGCAAAGCACCTCCGCTGCTGGCAAATGCCAGTGGCAGAGGTGCTTTTTTGTCCCCTTGCGGGGATAAATTGCAATATCCCGCACAAGATCGAGGTCAAAAACTACCGCAGTTTCCGTCCCCTTGCGGGGATAAATTGCAATATTATGAAGGCTATCGGTAAACTGTCCGTGATTGGTTTCCGTCCCCTTGTGGGGATAAATTGCAATCGGTTTCAGAACTTGAAACGGGATGGACACATCTGTTTCCGTCCCCTTGCGGGGAACTCATTGGATATCAAGAAGCATGGGCAGACTACCGATGTTTTCCGTCCCCTTGAGGGGTGTAGTTTTACTATACCACACATTGAGTCAAAAGAAAAGAACTATACACCGGAGAAGCGCGGATGGAGCAGAAAAGATAAGGCATAAAGATCACCTCGATTCGACAGAAGGGGCGTCAAAGCCCTGAATGGGCAGGCCGAGAAAGTATTCCTCGATGCGGTCCCAAAGCTGCTCGCTGGAAAAGCCGCTGGTAAACAGCCAGCTCATCAGCCGCACAGCATCGGTGTGGCGCTGGGCAATGCGCTCCAGCAGGTGGTTGCGGTAGAACCCGCGGTCAGCCAGCTCCAGGGTCTGGGTCTGGTTGACGTAGAGGTACAGGCGGCTGTTGGAGCCGCCCAGAAGGGCAAAGTGGAGCAGGTCCAGCTCTTCCAGAACGCCCAGAGCCGGGGCCAGACGCTCGCTGCCCTGCACAGAATCGTTCACCGGCAGATAGCGGCAGGTCTCGCCGCTGTGCAGAACAGCAAAGCTCTGCTCCAGCCAGTGGAAAAACTCGCTGATGAACGGGTCCACGACGCTGTACTCTGCGCCTTCCTGCGTGGTGCCGCGGCGCAGCACACGGGTGCGCTGCAGGCGGGACGAATGCTGCTGCCAGGACTGCACAGCCGCCAGCACTACGCGCACTGCACTGGTGGCACGGGTGCTGCTCAGGCCTGTGGCCTGCGCCAGCCGGGCGGCGGCATCCCGATCGTAGAGATACTGGCCACTGCGGGCAGCCTCGAAGAAGATCTCCTTCAGGGCGCGCAGCAGAACGGAAAAACGGGCATCCGCATTGGCGTGCCACTCCAGCGTTAGCTGCATGGCGGGGGTCAGGTGCAGTTGGGCATTCAGCGGCAGCTTGTCGCTGTGGGTGTACAGCAGGTACTTGAACTGCGGAAAGGAAAAATCGTTCTGCCAGCGGCTGCTCCACAGGCGGGCAAGATCTACGTCATAGACTCCGGCGGCCTCATCCTGCAGGGTGGCAGCACCGGTACAGATGCGGTTGACTGCGGCGGCATCGGCGCTGTTGAGCAGGAAATACCCGTGGGTGAACAGAGGAGAGGGCCGCATGATGAAGGGTGCATAGCCGCGTGCTTCGCTGTCCTTCTGGATCAGCAACATGGCGGTCTTGACCTTGGCCAGCGGGTCCTGCTGGTGCTCACCGTTAGGGCTGGCAAAGATGTAGGCGAAGCTCTCGGCATCCACCAGAAGCTCGTTGCGGTGCTTGGTGGCAGCGGCCGGCTGGCTGGCGCGGTGCTGGCGGTATATTCCATGGTAAAACCCCGCTTTCACTTCCAACTGTAAGTGTTTTCGCTTAGTAGAAGCCCATGGATGCAGTAGAGTTAAGTCTTTTGAGAAAAAATTATGGTTATCTTTTTGGAAACGTCAGTCAAATAAAAAATCAATGAGTTCTCTTATAAAGGTATAGAATTAAGAAACAAGGACAGAAAACCTTGCCAAAGAAACAAACTATACAGAGCTTTTGCGTATGATACAATAAAATTATAAATCTTAATGGGGAATATCGTTTTAGGAGGCCATCATGGAGCCAATGAAAGCAACCAGTGTCAACAGCCGTGCGGAGGAGCTGTTTGTACAGCTCTTCTGTGAGGCTTTTGGGCCTGAGAAAACCGAAAATTTGCAGGTCCAGTACCCCTGCGTGGACATCTATGGACGGCATCGCTATATCGACTTTGCGTTGGAATCACCTGAATCCAAAATTGCAATCGAGATTGACGGTGAGACCTACCACAACCCGAGCAAGGTGTCCGAAAACAAATACGCTGATGACCTCCTGAAACAGAACAGCCTGATCTATGACAACTGGAAAGTATACCGTTGGATCTACAGCCAGTTGGAAAAGCAACCGGAAAAGGTCAAAGACGAGCTGATTACGTTTCTGGGCACCAGCCCCATGTTCAAGGCGTTTGAAGCGGACCTGCCGGTTCAGATGGGGCAGACCATCGAGCTTCGGGATTACCAGCAGGAGGCTACCGAGAACCTGCAGAAAATGCGAGAGAACGGCAAGACCATTGCGCTGCTGTACAATGCGACCGGCGTAGGAAAAACCATCACGGCAGCAACGGACGCCAAGGCAGTGGGCGGACGCGCACTATTTCTGGTTAACGCCCTGAAGCTGGCGTCGCAGGCAAAAGAAACCTTTGCTAAGGTCTAGCCGGAAGCGACTTTGGGAGAGTACATCGGAAGTCAGAAGGATATGACCCAGACGGTCATTTTTGCAACGGTGCAGAGTATCTCCAAGGATCTGGAAAAGTTCTCGCCTACGGATTTTGACTACCTGATCGTGGACGAATGCCACCATGCGGCAGCCAACACTTATCAGAAAATCTTCACCTACTTCCACCCGAAGTTCATTCTGGGACTGACTGCTACCCCGGAACGCAGCGATGGCGAAGATATGATGGAGCTGTTCCAGAACGTTGCCCACAAAATGGATCTCAAAACTGCTGTAGAGCGTGGCGTACTGGTGCCGATTCGCTGCATCCGGGTCAAGACCAACATCGACCTGACCGATGTGCGGATCAACGGCATCAAATACAATTCGCAGGATCTGGAAAGCAAGCTGTTCATCCCGGAACGCAATCAGTTGATCGTTGACACCTATCTAAAGTACGTCAACGGCAAAAAGACCGTGATCTTCTGCGCCAGCGTAGACCATGCAGCCGAAATTGCAAAATATCAGCCCATGGCCTATGTGTTGGCACCGGAGAACAAGCGCAAGCTGGATCAGGATATGCTGTTTCAGGGGGAAAAGCCGGAGGCGTGGCTGGATGTGCCGATCGATGTGTCTGACTATGAGATCATCGACCTTTTCAACTGGCAGAACAGCGTCAAGGATATGATCTCGAAGATCGAGTTCGTTCGGATGGTGGATGTGCAGTCCGAGACGGTGGAGCGTTACATCAAGGACGGAAAAGTCAAACCGGACCTTTCGATTCCCTTTGGTGATAAGCGGATGTTCCACTATTTCCGGGAGGAAAGCATCCGCAACATTGCGAAACAGTATGGCTGGGATCTCATTACGCCGCAGAATATGGCGGACAAGTTCATGAAGTTCATCGAAACGATGGACATGAGCTACTCCTACAAGCCGGTGCTGCTCAAAGCAATCTATGAGTACATGGACAGCAGCGGCAGAGTTGCCCTGCCGGATGTGGTGGACTACTTTATTGACTTCTATGAGGACCGCAAGGCACATGGGATGATCGCAGAGAAATCCACCAGCATTTACCAGAAGGGCGGTTATACCCGGAAGGATGTGGAGAAGAACATCCTCTCCAACCCCTTCAAGCGCTTTGAGGATATGCGATTCCTGATGCGCTGCAAGGACATGGAGACCATCGAGGTGAATCCCATCATCTTCCGCAAGCTGACACGGGAAGATTGGCTGCATATTGTGGATGTCTGCGATAAGAGCCTTGAAAAATATTATTTGCGGCTCAAAAAATGATGTGAGCGCCGATAATTGACTGCGGGTGACGTGCATGATGAAAATAATACTTGACGTATGATATAACGTTTGCTACAATAAAATTGATGACAAATGTTATACTTGCGGGAGGTGCCCGATGAACACAGTCTTTGAGATTCGTTCAGCTTTACAATGGAGCCAGTCGAAATTGGCGGATGAAATCGGAGTGTCCTTTGCGACCGTAAACCGCTGGGAAAATGAAAAATCTACGCCGAATCGTCTTGCACAGGAGAAAATGCTTGCGATTTGCGAAGAAAATCATATCACGTTGGCTGAAATTATACACGATGCTATTATCGGAGATGCTGCAGAAATCTCTGCTATGCATCCGGATAAAATGATTTTATACCATGGCTCCAAATCAGGCATTCAGGGGAAAATCAAACCAGCCAGCCGTGACCGCTGTGACTTCGGAGCTGGATTTTATATGGGAACTGATCCGCTCCAGCCGCTTACGCTGATCTGTGACTATGAGCAATCTGTTTTTTATATTTTATCGGTTGATCTTCATAGCTTAAAAACTTTGGATGTTCCGGCTGATATTGAATGGGCTATGCTGGTAGCATATCATCGTGGTAGAATGGAAGCCGCACGAGGAACGAAGTTCTTCCAGAAGTATCAGGAGCTGGATAAAGGCTACGACATGGTGATTGGCAGCATTGCAAATGATAGAATGTTCTATGTTCTGGATAGCTTTTTTGAAGGAACGATTACCGATACGGCATTGGTGAAAAGTCTGTCTGCTCTGAAACTTGGACGTCAGTATGTTGCTATTACGCAGAAAGCCTGTGATGCGGTCAAGATTGAGCGTGAAGTCCAATTACTTTGGATGGAACGGCAGGCACTGAAGAAGGCCAGCGAGCAGAACCGTAGTAATGGCATTGCATTTGCAAACCAAATCTGCAAAGAGTATCGTAGAGAAGGCCGCTTTTTTGATGAAATCCTTGATGGTGCAAAGCAGAGAAGGTGAATCGTTATGGATCTGGTTCAATTGAAACTATGCGATATTCAGGGCCGCTTGTTTGAGCTTTCTTTGCAAGCAGGCTATGACAGCGAGGATTTCATGAAGCGGTTCATGCGCTCTAAGGTTGCCCGTGATCTTGATTCAGAGTACAACCGGATGCAGTGGGCGGGAGAAGAATATCTTCTGGAGGAATTTGCAGACGAGTGCCCTCAGACGCAAAAGGGCAATGCCCGTTATGATAGAGAAGTAATGTATTGGACAGGCTACCTTTACCGTTATTGGCATATTCTGACCAACGAACCCAGCAGGGAGATTTATGCGCAGGCTCCGGCGAAGACCATGAACACAAACTATCTGATGTTCCACACCATGGCTCCAGAGCTGGCAATTGAAGACTTGAAAGAACTGCACCAACAAAAGAAACAATCTAAAAAACAAAAATCGAGAAAACCAGAACAGCAGATTTAGTGCTGGGTAAAAACTGCCGTTTGTAGCAGATCTGTAGCAAATCAAGCCTATTTAACGAATCATCGTTCTAAAAACCGAAAAGTCATCATGCATCACACGCAGGGGGTCTGGGGCTCAAGTCCCTAATTCTCCACTCAAAAATCCGTTGTCATATGACAACGGATTTTTTTGTTTATCTGCATCTTGCCTCCCGGCAGAAAAGACGGTACAATAAAATAAAGCACAGCAGGGGGCGGGCGAGATGGAGAAACTGGAAGCGAAGCTGAAAGCAGTGGACTGGGCCGTGCGGGATGTACTGGTGGGTACTATGCGCAGCCCGCAGCAGCTGAATATTTGCCGGAAGGACTGCTTTTATTACATCCCGGCAGAGCGCCTGCAAGACAGTGATTTTCCTATCCGCTATGTGGCCCTTTACCAGTCGCAGTATGTGTTCGGCGCACAGGCGGGCGTCCGGTACTACGGCGAAGTCACGAAATGCAGCGCCGTCCGCCGGAGCGCCATCACAGAGGTCAGCCCCCGGAGAGGGACGGAAGGAAACTTTTATTACCGCTTCGACATCCGGGAATGGAAGCAGCTGAACCGGCCCATCGAGGCCAAAGAAACGGGCTTTGTAAGGGATTTTACCAACCTGTTCCTGCTGGAGCACAGTGTCCAGACGCCGGAACTCTGGCTCCGCACGGAGGAAGAATACCGTCTTTGTTCGGCCCTGAAGCGGGCCGTCTGGGGCGACACCATCAATGAACCGGACAACGGCCTTACATTTGAATTCCGGGGTTTCACCGTGAGCTTTGCGGAGGGGAAAATCTTCGTCTCGGATAAGGGCCACGCTTTTGCGCAGTATGAACTCTCGCATTTTTTGCAGGATTCCGGTGCTGTGGTCCGGGGCATCCGAAGAGAATGCCTCCAGAGGGATTCTATGAGGGAACTCTCGAAGATTTGAATCGTTCCTTTTATTTACTTCTGCACTCCTGCGGCGCACTGCTCGATGAACTGCTTGGCGACGCGGGGGCTGCGGCCTCCGGCACGGATGGCGAAGGCTTCGGCCTTGGTCAGCAGCTCGTCGTGGGGCATCTCGATGCCGTGCTGTTTGGCAAGCTCGGTGAGGATGACCTCGAACCGGGCTTTCTCAGGCCGCTGGAAGGTGACGGTGAGGCCGAACCGGGCCGAAAGGCTCATCAGCTCCTGACGGGTGTCGGCCTCGTGGATGTCGTCGCCGGTGCGGTCGGAGAGGGTCTCCTTGATGAGGTGGCGGCGGTTGGAGGTAGCGTAAACGGCGATGTTCCGGGCTCTGCCGCCCACGCTGCCCTCGAGGATGGCTTTCAGGGCCGCAAAGTTGTCGTCATTGGCCGTGAAGCTCAAATCGTCGATGAAGAGGATGAACTTCAGTGGGTTCGCGGCCAGCTTGTCCATCAAATCGGGGATCTGATAGAGCTGGTTCTTCTTGACTTCCACGAGGCGCAGGCCGTCGGCGGCGAACTCGTTGGCGATGGCCTTGACGGTGCTGGACTTGCCCGTACCGGCGTCGCCGTAGAGCAGAACATTGTTGGCGGGCATCCCGGCCAGCAGGGCGCGGGTGTTGGCGATGACCTTCTCCCGCTCCTGCTCATAGCCCGGCAGCTCGTCGAGGCGCTGGGGGTCGGGGTAGCGCACCGGCACCAGCTGGCCGTTCTCGACCGTGAAGACGTGGTGCTTGGCGAACATTCCGTAGCCCTTTTTGCCCACCTCGCTCATCCGCTGGGCGTAGGCGGCGTGGAGGTCGATGGCCTTTGTCTCCCACCGGGGCAGGAAAGGCAGCTTGTCGGCGGCACCGGCGGCGTCCAGAAGCTCGTCCAGCGTCAGGCTGCACAGCTGCCGCAGGAAGTCCAGCTCATTGTCCAGTGCAGTCTGCAAAACGGGCGGCACTTCGCTGACAGCCGCCTGCCGGACACAGACCGTCTCGGCTTCGAGGACGGCAGCGGAAAGGTATTCGCCGAAATTGGTGGTGTGCTCGAAGAGGGCTGCTTCGAAAGAAGCGGCAGCGTCGCACACGGCTCCCGTGCTCTGGGGGGCAGCGGCCATCCGGTCGGTGAGGTCAACAAATTTTGCAATGACGTCATCGTCCAGCAGGGCGCGGAAGATGACCAGCCCGTGGAGCCGGGCGTTCCATTCTGTAAGTTTCATAATATTCCTTTCTATTATATAATTGGCTCTCCCTTTGGGAGAGCTGGCGCGGGAGCGCCTGAGAGGGCAAGCACTGTGCGATAAAGCCCACCGCACAGCGATAGGCAGGCTCTTTGTCAGAGTGATACGCTCGCTGAGCTTGTGTGGCTTTGCCAGCGGCCTTGCCCTCTCCGTCATCGCAAGCGATGACACTTCTCCCAAAGGGAGAGGCTATGCTTTAAGTAAAGTCGGTTACTCAGAATTATACAGCGATGTAAGGCCCTGCGCAAGATGGTGTTTAATTATCTTCATGTTTGCCATGATTCACGTTACAAATCGTCGATTGACAACGGCCCGATTTATAGTATAATTGACCCAACAAATGCACAGATGGGAAAAAGTAACGCAGGATACCCGCTTTTCAGAGAGCTGCCGGACGATGCAAGGCAGCAGGCGGCCCGGCGCGGAATCCTCCCGAAGCAGCCTGCTGAAGGACGATATATGGGACGTCTGCTAAGCAGAGCCGGTGGCGGCCGTTAGAGCGCAGGGCTTTGTTGGAAGCCCGTGAGAGGGCGCGGAAAGCGTCAACGAGAGTGGTACCGCAGAGAGTTTTGGATTGATTCCAGGTCTTTGTCTCTTGGATAAGGGGACAGAGACCTTTTGTTTATCAGGTACTGCCCCTGAGAGTGTTTGGGAAAAAGTGTATAAAGTGGAAAATGGAAACGGAAACAGGAGAAACTCACCATGCAGTTGAACGGTTCTCAAATCTTTGTGGAGGTGCTCTGTGAGCAGGGGGTGGACACCCTCTTCGGCTATCCCGGCGGCGCAGTGCTGAATCTCTACGACGAGCTGTACAAAAACGCCGACCGCATCACCCATGTGCTGACCGCCCACGAGCAGGGCGCATCCCACGCGGCGGACGGCTACGCCCGTGCAACGGGCCGCACCGGCGTGGTGCTGGCCACCAGCGGCCCGGGCGCAACGAACCTCGTCACCGGCATCGCCACCGCCTATATGGACTCTGTGCCGATGGTGGCTTTCACCGGCAATGTGACCACGGAGGGCCTGGGCAAGGACGGCTTCCAGGAAGCCTACATCGAGGGTATCACGATGCCCATCACCAAGCACAACTTCACGGTGCGCCGGGTCGAAGACCTGGCCGACACCATGCGTGCGGCTTTCCGCATCGCCCAGAGCGGCCGCAAAGGCCCGGTGCTGGTGGACATCCCGAAGGATGTCACCGCTGCGGTGTGTGAGTTCACCCCGAAAAAGCCGGAGCCCATCCGCACCGTGACCACCTTCAACGAAGAGCAGGTCAAGTGGGCGGCAGAGATCATCAACGGCGCACAGCGCCCGCTGGTCTACTTCGGCGGCGGCGTCCGCTCGGCGGCCAGCTGCCAGCCCCTGCGTGACCTTCTGAAAAAGGCTGAGATCCCGGCCACCTATACCCTGATGGCCGCAGGCGTCGTGCCTTACGGCGACCCGATGAACATCGGCATGGTGGGTATGCACGGCTGCTACACCTCGAACCGGGCGGTGGCCGACTGCGATGTCCTTATCGCGGTGGGCGCCCGCTTCTCCGACCGCGTGGCCCTGAACCCCAAGACCTTCGCCAAGAATGCGACCATCATCCAGATCGACATCGACGCCAGTGAGCTGGGCAAGAACGTGGATGTTGACCTTGCCATCGTGGGTGACGCCGCCTATGTGCTGAACGCCATGCTCCCGATGATCGAGGACAAGAAGCATCCCGACTGGATAAAGATGATCCACGAGTGGCAGGCACAGGATTACCACCCGGTATCCGACGCCTCCCGCCTGATGCCCCATCAGGTCATCGGCGAGGTCTGCAACCAGTGCGGCCCCGAGGCGGTCTACGTCACCGATGTGGGCCAGCACCAGATGTGGGCGGCACAGTACATCCGCCACACCAAGAGCCGCGGCTTCATCACCAGCGGCGGCCTCGGCACCATGGGCTTCGGCTACGGCGCAGCCATCGGCGCACAGATGGCGCTGGGCCGCGACCAGCGGGTGGTCATGTTCACCGGCGACGGCTCCTTCCACATGAACCTCAACGAAGCCTGCACTGCTGTCAGCTACGAGCTGCCCATCATCACGGTCATCTTCAACAATCAGGTGCTTGGCATGGTGCGCCAGTGGCAGACCGCTTTCTATGGCAAGCGCTTCTCCCAGACCGACCCCCACCGCAAGACCAACTTCGTCAAGCTGGCCGAGGGCTTCGGCCTCAAAGGCTACCACTGCGAGAACTTGGCCCAGTTCCAGGAGGCATTCGCCGACGCTCTGAAGCAGAAAGGCCCCACCTGGATCGAATGCATGATTGACAAGGACGAAAAGGTCCTGCCCATGATTCCCGGCGGCGGAGACATCAACGACATCATCATGAAATAAGGAGGACACAGCGACATGGAATCCAATCAGCGCAGGGTCATCAGCCTGCTGGTGGACAACCAGAGCGGCGTTCTGGCCCGGGTGTCCAACCTGTTCTGCCGCAGAGGCTTCAATATCGACAGCCTGACCGTTTCGGCCACCAACGACCCCACGGTCAGCCGCATCACCGTTTCCGTCTCGGGTACCGAAAAGGAGCTCCAGCAGCTCATCCTCCAGACCGAGCGTCTGGAAGTCACCCGTCAGGTCTTCGTACTCAACGAGTCCACCGCTCTCGAGCGGGAGCTGCTCCTGCTCAAGGTGATGGCAAATGTCACCAACCGCGCAGAGCTGCGGGAGATCGCCGGTATCTACAAGGCAAAGATCATCGACCTGTCGCCCGACAGCATGGTCTTTGAGCTGACGGGCCGTCCCGAAAAGATCGACGCCTTCTTGAAGCTCATGTCAGACTATCAGATCTTGGAGCAGTGCCGCACCGGCGTCACCGCCCTCGAGCGCGGCGGGATGCATCAGCATATGCAGAAGCCCGCGCAGGAGGTAAGAGAGGCACAGTTCCCGCTGCCCGGCACGAGATGCCACTAATTTACTTTTCCGCTCCCCAGTGAGCGAAAAATATACGATGCTTATCATTCATTCTATACTGAAATAAGTAAAAAACAAAAGGAGAACAACTACCATGGCGATCAAGAAATACTACGATTCCGACTGCAACCTCGGCGTGCTGGACGGCAAGACCGTCGCTGTCATCGGCTTCGGCAGCCAGGGCCACGCACATTCCGAGAACCTCGCCGAGAGCGGCGTCAATGTCGTCGTCGGCCTGCGCAAGGGTTCTGCTCACTGGGAAAAGGCCTCTGAGTTCGCTGCAACTCATCCCAACTTCAAGGTCATGGAGGTCGAGGAGGCTGCCAAGGCCGGCGACGTCGTCATGATGCTGGTCCCCGATGAGCTGTGCGCTGACATCTACAACAAGCAGGTCGCTCCCTACATGACCGAGGGCAAGGCTCTGGCTTTCGCACACGGCTTCAACATCCACTTCAAGACCATCACCGCTCCCAAGAATGTTGACGTTATCATGATCGCTCCCAAGGGTCCCGGCCACATCGTCCGCCGCCTGTACACCGAGGGCGAGGGCTGCCCCTCTCTGATCTGTGTCGAGCAGGACTTCACCGGCAAGGCTAAGGACATCGCTCTGGCATACGCTTCCGGCATCGGTGCCGGCCGCGCCGGCATCCTCGAGACCACCTTCAAGGAGGAGACCGAGACCGACCTGTTCGGCGAGCAGGCTGTCCTGTGCGGCGGCGTCTGCGAGCTCATCCACGCTGGTTTCGACACTCTGGTCGAGGCTGGCTACGAGCCCGAGATGGCCTACTTCGAGACTTGCCACGAGATGAAGCTCATCGTTGACCTCATCAACGAGGGCGGCTTCTCCAAGATGCGTTACTCCATCTCCAACACCGCTGAGTACGGCGACTACCGCACCGGCAAGCGCCTCATCACCGCTGAGACCCGCAAGGAGATGAAGAAGGTCCTGACCGAGATCCAGGACGGCACCTTCGCTTCCGAGTTCCTGACCGAGATGAGCCCCAACGGTGGCCGCAAGGTCCACTTCCTCGCTCAGCGCCGCATGGAGGCCGAGCACCCCATCGAGAAGGTGGGCGCAGAGCTGCGCGGCATGATGAGCTGGCTGAAGAAGTAAGAAAATCAGAAAAACCTCTCCGTCAGCGCTGACGCGCTGCCACCTCCCCTAACGAGGGGAGGCCTTGGCATATCGTAAAGCCTCGTCTCTTCGCCAGAGGCTCCCCTCGGTAGGGGAGCTGTCTGCGAAGCAGACTGAGAGGTTGAATCCCAGAGCGTCGGTTTTAGCAGAAAAACTGCTGGTTCCGGCGCTTTTTTGAATCAGGAGGATAAAATGAGAAGTGACAACGTGACCAAAGGCTCGGAGCGCGCGCCCAACCGAAGCCTGTTTTACGCCCTGGGCTACACCCCGGAAGAGCTGGACCGCCCCCTCATCGGTGTGGTGAGTGCCTACAGTGAGATCGTCCCCGGCCATATGAATCTGGATAAGATCGCCGACGCCGTCAAGGCAGGCGTCCAGATGGCAGGCGGCACCCCCATCCTCATCCCGGCCATCGGCGTCTGCGACGGCATCGCCATGGGCCATGTGGGCATGAAGTATAGCCTCGCTTCCCGCGAGCTCATCTGCGACAGCGTGGAGACCATGCTGATGGCTCATCAGCTGGACGGTCTGGTGCTGGTGCCTAACTGCGATAAGATCGTTCCCGGCATGGTCATGGCTGCTGTCCGCATGGATGTGCCTGCCGTGGTCTGCTCCGGCGGCCCCATGCTGGCCGGCACCTACGGCGGCGAGGAAGTCAGCCTTTCCAAGATGTTCGAGGCCGTGGGCGCTTATAAGGCCGGTATGATCACCGACGAGCAGCTGGAAGACTGCACCTGCAACTGCTGCCCCAGCTGCGGCAGCTGCTCCGGTATGTACACCGCCAACAGCATGAACTGCCTGTGCGAGGCCATCGGCATCGCACTGCCCGGCAACGGCACCATCCCCGCCGTCTACTCCAAGCGCCTGCTGCTGGCAAAGCACGCCGGTATGGCCGTCATGGATATGGTGAAGAAGGGTATCACCGCCCGCCAGATCATCAACGAGCGCTCCATCCGCAATGCGCTGACCTGCGATATGGCGCTGGGCTGCTCCACCAATACCGTTCTGCACCTGCTGGCCATTGCCTACGAGGCTGGTGTGCCGATCGACCTGAAGCTTTTCAATGAGATAAGCGCCAAGACCCCGAACCTCTGCCATCTGGCCCCTGCAGGCCCCACCCATATGCCTGACCTCTACGCCGCCGGCGGCATCCCCGCCGTGCAGGCAGAGCTGGCCAAGAAGGGGCTGCTGGACCTCGATGTCCCCACCGTCACCGGCAAGACCCTCGGCGAAAACATCAAGGGCGCTCACATCCTGAACGACAAGGCCATCCGTCCCATCGACAACCCGTACTCTCAGACCGGCGGCCTGCAGATCTTGTGGGGCAACATCGCCCCCGATGGCTGCGTCGTCAAGCGCAGCGCCGTGGCCCCCGAGATGCAGGAGCACTCCGGCCCGGCCCGCGTCTTCAACAGCGAGGAAACGGCCATCGCCGCCATCTATGCGGGCAAGATCGTCCCGGGCGACGTGGTGGTCATCCGCTACGAAGGCCCCAAGGGCGGCCCCGGTATGCGTGAGATGCTCAACCCCACCTCCGCTCTGGCCGGCATGAAGCTGGACAAGACCGTGGCCCTCATCACCGATGGCCGCTTCTCCGGCGCTTCCCGCGGCGCTGCCATTGGCCACGTCAGCCCGGAGGCTGCTTCCGGCGGCCCCATTGGCCTTGTTGAGGAAGGCGATACCATCCACATCGACATCCCCAACGCCAGCATCACGCTGGAAGTTTCGGATGAGGTGCTGGCGGAGCGCAAGGCAAAGTATGTCGCTCCCGAGCCCAACATCAAGACCGGCTGGCTGAGCCGCTACGCCCGTTTGGTCACCAGCGCAAACCTCGGCGCAGTGTTGAAGTAAGATAATATAAAGAACAGGAGCTGCATCCTTTCGGGACGCAGCTCCTGTTCTTTTTGGTGAGTCCAAATGGAATCTTTGCATTTCCGCTTTCAGTATATGCGAAATTCAAAAAAGTCAAGCTTACCGCAAGAAAATTACATTTTACGCCCCAAGCTGAAACTCAAATGTATACCCATCCTCGCCGTAGTGCTCATTGCCTACCCAGAGAACAGACCGATCGGTCAAATCGTAGACCACGCTGTGGATGGTGTTGGTGTTGGAGTCGTCGTTGTTCCAGGTGCGGCGGCCCACCGAGGCCAGCAGGTCCATGGCAGCGCTCTTGTCAGCTACGACGCCGTTGGTCTGGCGCAGGGCAGCCGCAAGGTGCTCGTAGCGGTCGAGGCCCTTCATCTCGACGGCAGTGCCGTCGTAGTAGCCGGGCGCCTTGATAAAGTTGGTCACCACCTGCCAGTCGGAGGAATCGGAGAGGGCGTCGGTGTCGTTCCAGAGGACGTTCAGCTGACGCTGAGAGCCGTCGGCGTCGTGGTCGGCATCAGCACCCACCCACTCGAGGACAGCGCTGCGGCCGGTGGAGTCGGCCACCATGTAGTGGAAGCAGCTGCTTGCCGAGTCGTGAAGGTCGTACTGCTCAGCCAGCGCCACAGCGTCCTCCACCGAGTCGGCGTAGTCGAGGATGAGCCGGAGCAGGGTGGTGGAGGTGAGGTCGGGCTTGTCGGTCTGGGTGTCGGTGGGGGTGCCTTTGCCCTCGCCCTGATAGGACATGAAGATGCCGCAGGCCACACCGGCGTCGTTGACGCCGTCCAGCGGCACATAGGGGGCCGCGAGGGTCAGGATCTTCTGGCCGAGGCTCTCTACGTCCTTGTCCTTGTCGAGGCCGAGGAAGCTCAGGTCGATGGTGGAGTAGGAGGCGTGACGACCCTTACCGGGGTTCGTGTAGACGATGGCGGTGTTGGTGGCCGAGAAGTCGTAGTTGCGGCCAAAGACCCGGTCGCCGCTCTGGGTGTCTGCGGTAAAGGCCGAGCAGGCGATGGTGCTGGTCTTGATGTTCATGGGGATGATGCCCTTGGTGATGCTCTGGGTGATGAAGGAGATGAGCTCAGGGTCAGTGGATGCGCCGCCCTGGGCCAGGAAATCGTCGAAATAGTAGCCGCCCGAGACGTTGAGCTGGTAAACTGCACCGTCGCGGTGGGCTTCGTCGCGGTCGGAGAGCTTTTTGAGGGACGAGAGGGTGGCCAGCTCGTTGTGCCAGAGGGCGAACACGGCAACGGCCAGCGCGATGACCAGCGCCGCCAGCACGCAGGCAAGGCGCTTGAGGACTTTGGAGAGAGAATGATGCTTCATGGGACCTCCTGAAAAAGTCAAAAGAATATAGATAAAATACTTGAATATTCTATCACGACTTCTGTCGTGTTACAAGACTTTTGGAGATTTGGCCGGAAAATAAAAACAGGCGCTGAACGACAGCGCCTGTTCTGAGAGAGACTTAACCAAACAGTTTTTTCGTATTGTGCATATACACCGACAGCACCAGCCCCACGCAGATATACAGCATGAGCACCGAGCTGCCGCCTGCCGAGTAGAAGGGCAGGGTGACGCCGATGACCGGCAGGAGGCGGAGGTTCATGCCGACATTGACGAATATCTGGGCCATGAACGCGCCGCCGATGCCGGCGCAGATGAAGGAGCCCAGCATATCCTCGCTGCACGCTCCGGTGGCGAAGGTCTTGATGATGATGGCCAGCAGCACGCCCAGCACCACGCAGCAGCCCACGAAGCCCGCCGCGTTGCCGATCCAGCTGAAGATGAAGTCATTGTGGGCGTTGGGGACGCTGTAGTAGCGGCCGCCGAAGAAGCCGTTGCCGAAGATGCCGCCCGAGCCGATGGCGATCTCGCCCCGCTGCTGCTGGTAGATGATGTTCTTCCAGACCGTCTCGCTGGGCGCCCAGCCCGTCTCGTTGTTGGGGTCGATGACCGCAAGGATGCGGTACCACTGGTAGCCCTTGCCGATCTTGTCGCTGAAGAAGGCGAAGGCCGCCGCTGCCGCCGCTGCGAGGGCAGCGAAGGCCCCGATGATATACTTCCAGCTCAGCCCGGCGGCAAAGAGCATACAGCAGCCGATGATGCCGTAGATGATGGCCGTACCGTCATCACCCTGGATGTGGATGATGCCGATCGGCACGAAGAGATGGAGCAGCAGCTTGCCCAGCTCTTTCGGCTCGTTGAGGCGGCTGCGGACATTGTTCAGATGCATGGCGAAGGTGAGGATGAAGCTTATCTTTGCCAGCTCGGTAGGCTGGAAGGTGAAGCCGCCCAGTTTGTACCAGGAATAGTTGTCGGTGTCGCCCGCGTTGTAGCCGATGGTCAGCGGGCCGATGGTCACATTGCGGATGACCAGCGTGGGCAGCACGAGGCCCCATGTGAGCACCACATGGACAGGCCAGACATTGACGAGGCTGCGGTAGTCGATGTTGGACAGAAGGATGGCCACCAGGATGCCGATGGCCGCTGCGCCCGCCTGCACCACGGCCCGGCGGTAGTCGCCGATGCCGGTGAGCTGGCCGGTGAGCTCATCCACGGCAAAGCCGCTGCCCTGCTTCGCCGCCCATGACGACAGCGCCAGTACCGCCATCGCGCTGCTGAACAGGCAGAGCAGCAGGTACATCTTGTCTGTCCGTTTCCAATATCGCTGAATGCTTTCCAAAAAAGCACCACCTTTCTGTATCCTTGGGAAGCCGTTTTCTAAGCATTGCACTCCGCTTACGAAAACAGCTTCCTCGAAACCCCGCCTCACAGCCGGGCATGATCCCCCAATATACCTTATTATACAGCAGGGGAGAGAGGCGCGCAAGATGGACGGTTGTGACAGCTTTGCAAAATCGGCGCAGAACGCTTGACAAAGGCCGATATGCCCTCTAAAATGAAACGTACCGGGGCGGTAAATGGCCGGTCCCCGGCGTTCTTGGAGGAACAGTTTTTACATGAAGGAACAACGCCATCGAATTTTGTGCGCGGTCTGCGCACTGGCACTGGTGCTGACGGCTGTGCTGGCTCCCGCCGCATGGGCGGCAGACGGAGCGGGCGAGGTGCAGGATACGGCAAAGCCCACCCTCACCACGGACGATGCCGCCGAGATGCAGCAGGCAGACGCCGCTGTGACGGCCCTGACCGGCAGCGACGAATACGAGCAGATGTCCCGGGAAGAAAGGCTCACCTCGGCCCTTGCGGAGCTGGATGAACTGGCCCGGAAGGGGCTGGTGCGCCGGGACTCCATCCGCACCGACGAGGAAAACGGGATAGTCAGCTTTACCTACCGCTGCGGCGTGCTGGGCGGCATCCTGCTCACTCTGCCCGACGAGCTGGACGAGATGACCTTTGACGCCGGAGACAACGGCCTGCGCGCCCCGAGGAACATTGCTCAATGCACTCCCCGCACCGCCGAGATGCCCCTGACCGACGATGTCCGGCAGGCTGCGGAGGCCCGGCGGTACCGGGAGAACGCTCTGCCTGAGACGATCGGCCGTGCCGCTATTTATTATGCCTTCGATAATACGGTGAACAGCTCCCGCTTTCCGTATTATTCTTATATGCAGGGCTTCTGGGAAGGCATGGGCCTGCGCACGACGATGAACACCCGGGTGACCCTGTCGGACCTGCGCCGGATGAACAAATATGATTTGTGCATCCTGAGCGCCCACGGTGCCTACTATACTTACAGCTACGGTACTTTCCGGAAGCACACCCGGACCGAGCCCATCATCCTGCTGACAGAAGCGTCCACGCTGTATAAAGACATCATCTACGGCTTTGACCTGCTGGCTCACCGCATCATCAAGCTCAACGGCCTTTACTGTGTCACAGCGGATTTCTTCCGCAATGCGTACCGCTCGGGCCAGCTCAGCAATACCATCATCTACTCCGAGACCTGTGAGTTCCTGGGCGTCACGAACAGCGTGGATGAGTCGATGGCCGAAGCGCTGCTGGCGGGCGGCGCACGGACTGTGCTGGGCTATGTGAACAACGTCTACACGGTCTACTCCCGCAGTATGCTTTGGGATACCGTCAACCATCTTGCGATGGGACAGACCATCGGCAGGGCGCTGGCCCACGCGAAGGATACCTACGGCGAGAACGACATCATCTGGTATACGGAGCAGGGCGGACGCCGCCCCCACGCCGCCGCAGCGTATCTGGTGCTCTACGGTGACGAGAACGCCCGGCTGAATGTGCCGGAAAACTTCTCGCTCGAGGAACGCGCGGAGGCCGCGGAAGATATGCTGGCCGATGTGCTTGAAAGCGCGGCCTGAGCGTTGCACTTTTGACGGAAATAGTTTATACTAAGGGACGGCAGAACAGGACGGCAGGACTCTGCCGTCCCTTTTTTATAGAAACGCATATGAGGTGGGATACCCATGTCTGAATTTATCACCCACTCCCGTGAGGAGACGGTGGCGCTGGGGGCGCAGGTGGCGCAGCATCTTGCGCCCGGGGCGCTCATCGCCTTTACCGGCGGGCTTGGCGCGGGCAAGACGGCCTTCTGCGAGGGCATTGCCAGGGGCCTCGGCTGCACTGACCCGGTCAGCAGCCCGACGTTCGCCATCGTGAACTATTACCGCGGGCCGCGGCCTTTCGCGCACTTTGATTTGTACCGCATCTCCACGGAGAACGATTTGTGCGCGGCAGGGTTCTACGACTATCTGGATGAGGGCGCTGTGGTGGCGGCAGAGTGGAGCGAGAACTTCGCTGACCTGCTGGAGCTGGAAGACCCCATCCACATCAACATCGAGCGGGTGGACGACACCACCCGCCGCATCACCATCGAGGGGGTGGAAGTATGAACATCTTAGCCGTGGATACGGCGGGCAAGACCGTGGGCGTGGCCCTTCTGCAGGATGACCGCCTGCTCTACGAGTGCTATCTCGATGCGGGCATGACCCACAGCGAGACCCTGATGCCCCTCATCGACAACTGTCTCAAACTCTGCGGCATGGGCTGCAAGGACATCGACCTCTACGGCGTCAATGCCGGTCCCGGCAGCTTTACCGGCCTGCGCATCGGGCTGGCGGCGGTGAAGGGTCTGGCCTTCCCCCGGGAGACGCTCTGCGCCCCGGTGTCCACGCTGGAAGCGCTGGCGGCGGCCCACACCGGCTGCGGTACCGTGCTCTGCGCGCTGGATGCCCGCCGTGCGCAGGTGTACAGCGCGGCTTTCGACCTTGAGACCCACGAGCGTCTGATGGACGACGATGCCCGTGCCGTGGCCGACCTGGCCGAGTTTGTAGAAAATTGCAAAAAGCCTCTGTTTTTTGTTGGTGATGGCGCGGCTCTGTGCTATAATAAATATGACAATGTCCCGGGCGTGCTCTGTGTACCGCCAGCTCTCCGCAATGGCCGTGCCGCTGCGGTGGCCTATGTGGCAGGGCAGATGGCCCAGCGGGGCGAAGCCGTTCTGCCCGAGGCTCTGCTGCCGGATTATCACCGGCTGAGCCAGGCCGAGCGAGAGCGGGCCGAGCGTCTGGCCGCAGAAGCTGCCCGTACCGAAATACCGGAAGATACTGCAAAGGGAAAGGATCAACACCAATGACGAAACCCATCGCACTTGCCGCCGACCACGGCGGATTTGAACTGAAAGAGGCCGTTAAGGCTCATCTGGACGAGCTGGGGTTGGAGTACATCGACTTCGGCACCCACAGCACCGCCAGCGTGGACTACCCTGACATGGCTCTGCCTGCCTGCGACGCCGTGGTGAGCGGCCAGTGCAGCAAGGCACTGCTGTTCTGCGGCACCGGTGTGGGCATCAGCATGGCCGCAAACAAGGTCAAGGGCATCCGTGCCTGCTGCTGCTCTGACAGCTTCAGCTGCGAGTATACCCGCCGCCACAACGACGCCAACGCCCTGTGCATGGGTGGCCGCGTCGTCGGCCCCGGCCTCGCCTGCCAGCTGGTGGACATCTTCCTCAACACCGAGTTTGAGGGCGGCCGCCACGAGAAGCGCATCGCAAAGCTGATGGAGATCGAGAATCGGTAAACCTTAGGATTCCAATATCTATTCACAATATAAGGAGAGTGTATTATGACCCCTATGATCGTTGAGCATCCGCTGCTGCAGCACAAACTGAGCATTCTGCGCAACAAGCAGACCGGCACCAAGGAGTTCCGTGACCTCGTGGGCGAGATCGCCACTCTGCTGTGCTATGAGGCTACCCGTGACCTGCCTCTGGAAGAGGTGGAGATCGAGACTCCCATCACCATGGCAAAGACCAAGGTGCTGGCAGGCCGCAAGCTGGCGCTGGTGCCGATCCTCCGCGCCGGCATGGGTATGCTGGATGGTATGCTGACCCTGCTGCCCGCCGCTAAGGTCGGCTTCATCGGCCTGTACCGCGACGAGGAGACCCTGCAGCCCGTGGAGTATTTCTGCAAGCTGCCGAAGGACATCGCTGAGCGCGACGTTCTGGTGCTTGACCCGATGCTGGCTACCGGCGGCAGCGCCATCGACGCCATCACCCAGATCAAGAAGCACGGCGCAAAGCACATCAAGTTCATCGGCCTCATCGCTGCTCCGGAAGGCATCAAGGCCCTGCACGAGGCACACCCCGATGTGGACATCTACCTCGGCGCACAGGACGACCACCTGAACGAGAACGGCTACATCGTCCCCGGCCTGGGCGACGCAGGCGACCGTATCTACGGCACCAAGTAAATCTCTGTATAACGGAAAGGTGCTCTGCCGGCCGGCAGAGCACTTTTTGCGTGGTACAGTAAAATTTACAGCATTGTAAATTTTCTGCGAGGCGCTTGACTTTTTTAGAAAACTGCGTATACTTATAAACGAGAAAATCAAATGCTGTTCATTTGGAATCGCAAATAATAAGACCCCTTCTCGGAGGTGCTAGCTCCGGGAAGGGGTCTTATTATTTAGTGCTTACAGTCCTTGTTGAACCATCTGCCAAGCCACTTGTAGATGTAGTTTGCAACCACACCTGCTGCGACAGACAGCATAAATGAGAAAATACTGTTCATTCGGAATCACCTCCCTTCCAAATGGAATGGAGTGGTAAGGACGGCGATTCGATTATATCATAGTTTTCGACAGAAGAACAGAACTTCTTTCAGCACGATCACTTGCTCTTTCGTGCTAAAATCTCATCCAGAATGGCGTCCGCTACATCATCCTTGCTCATCAGGGGCAGCTCGCGGGCGCCGTCCGGCGTGATGAAGGTGACAACATTGGTATCCACGCCAAACCCGGCACCGGCGACCTTCAGATTGTTGGCCACCACCATGTCGAGGTTCTTTTTCTCGAGCTTGGCCGATGAGTTGGCCAGCATATCCCGCGTCTCCATCGAGAAGCCGCAAAGGAACTGCCCCTTCTTCTTGGGGCCGATGGTGCCGAGGATGTCGGGCGTCCGCTCCACGGCGATGGAGAGGTCGCCGTCCTTCTTCTTTATCTTGTCGTCGGCCACGGCGGCGGGGCGGTAATCGGCCACGGCAGCAGCCATGACCAGAACGTCCATCTCGTCGAAGCGGCTGGTCACGGCCTCGTACATCTGCTGGGCTGTCGTGATGGGAACATCCTCGGTGAACCGCACCGGCTGCAGGGCCGTCGGGCCGTGGATGAGGGTGACTTCGGCACCGCGCATCGCGGCGGCACGGGCCACGGCATAGCCCATCTTGCCGGTGGAGTGGTTGGTCAGGTAGCGCACAGGGTCCAGCGGCTCCTGAGTGGGGCCGGCCGTGACGGCAATGCGCAGACCGGCGAGGTCCTTCGGCTTTGCGATGGCGCGGAAGATGTAGTCCAGCAGGACATCCTCTTTCGGCAGGCGTCCGCTGCCCACGTCCTTGCAGGCCAGTACGCCGCTCTCGGAGGGGATGACCGTGAAGCCGTACTTTTCCAGTGTGGCGATGTTGTCCTGGGTGATGGGGTTCTCCAGCATCCCGGTGTTCATGGCAGGGGAGACGAGCTTGGGACACTTGGCCGCGAGAACGACGGTGGTAAGCATATCGTCGGCGATGCCGTGAGCCATCTTGGCAATGACGTTGGCGGTGGCCGGGGCCACGAGGATGACGTCGGCCTTCTTTGCCAGCGAGATATGGGTGACTTCGAACTTGAAATCCCGGTCGAAGGTGTCCACCATGCACTTGTGGCCTGTCAGGGTCTCGAACGTGATAGGGGTGATGAACTGGGTGGCGTTTCTGGTCATGATGACCTCCACGTCGGCCCCCAGCTTGCGCAGTGCGCTGGCCACGTTGGCCATTTTATAGGCGGCAATGCCGCCGCTGACGCCCAGAAGGACGCATTTTCCCTTCAGATCCATCCAAAATACCTCCTATAAATAGGGATAATATAACTACAGTATAATGCAAAACGGCCCAGAGCACAACAAAATCTTTGATTGGGGTTGTATCTTGGCTCAAAATGCGGTAAAATACAGCTTGACTTATACAAAAAAGCTCTCCGTCAAGCCTGCGGCTCACGGGCAGGCCCGTCTCCATACAACCTCTCAGGCGCTTCGCGCCAGCTCCCCTGATAGGGGAGCCTCTGGCGAAGAGATGGGGCTTTACGATATGCCAAGGCCTCCCCTCGGTAGGAGAGGCGGCATCGCACAGCGATGACGGAGAGGTTCGACCCTGCGAGGAACTGAATTATGATTTTAGCCATTGACATAGGCAACACCACCGTCGCCCTCGGGGGCATCCGGGACGGACGTGTATGCTTTGTGGCCCACATGGACACGGTGCGCACCCGCACAGCGGCGGAGTACCGTGCCGAGATGGAAAAGGTGTTCTCTCATCGGAGACACCCGGAAAAGCCCATCCGCTTCGAGGGCGCTGTCCTCACCAGCGTCGTCCCCCAGATCACGGGGGCGCTGGCTGAGTGCGCCCGCCACTACACCGGCAAAAAGCCGGTCATCGTCTCGCCCGACATCCGCACCGGCCTCACGATGGGGGTGCCTGACCCTCACGCCGTCGGCAAAGACCGCCTTGTGGATGCGGCCTACGCGGCGGCGAATTTCCCCCTGCCGGTGGTCACGGTAGACCTCGGCACCGCCACCACGTTCAACGTGGTGGATGAGAACAAGGTCTTCCGGGGCGGCGTCATCTGCCCCGGACTTTCCACCGGTCTGCGGGCGCTGGGGGAGCGGTGCGCCCAGCTGCCGCAGGTACATCTTTCTTCGCCCAAAAGCGCGATCGGCGTCGATACCGAGAAGTGTATGCTCTCCGGCTCTGTGCTGGGGACGGCTGTCCTGCTGGACGGCATCACTCAGCGCATCGAGGAAGAACTGGGCCGTCCGGCCACGCTGGTGGTCACAGGCGGTCTGGCAAAGTATGTCATCCCGCTCTGCCGTCACCCGCTCACCTATGACCCCGAGCTGCTGCTGAAGGGGCTGGCTCTCCTTTACCAGCTCAATGCGCCGCAGCATGAGCGTCACCACGAGCCGCGCAGCGACGGTGAGCGCCGCCGTCCCCGCCCGGCAGGCAGACGCCCTTACAACAACGGCAGCAGCCCCCGCCGCCGCAATAACCGCCGTCCCCGCCGGGACGATGAGGCCAAAGCGGGCTGAGCCTTGAAAGGAGAGACCTTATGATGAAATTAGGCATTCTCGGCGCAGGCATGATCGTCCGGGAGTTCCTGCCCTGGCTCACCGGGTCGGAAAGCCCCTTCAAGGTCGAGGCTCTTTGCAGCACGGAGCGGAGCGCCGGTGCAGCACAGGCCCTCTGCGACCAGTATGGTGTGCCGCGCCACACCACCAGCTACGACGAACTGCTGAGCTGGGTGGACGTTGTGTATATCGCCGTACCGAATATCATGCACGTAAAATATACCCGTGCCGCTCTGGAAGCGGGCCGCCATGTCATCGTCGAAAAGCCGATGGCCCCCACGGCGGCGCTGGCCGAAGAGCTGGCCGAGCTGGCCCGGAGCAAAAAGCTCTTCCTCTTCGAGGCTGTCACCACGCAGTATCAGGACAACTACGCCAAGATCCGTGAGTTGCTGCCCAAGGTAGGCGCCGTCACGATGGTGCAGTGTAATTTCAGCCAGTATTCCAGCCGGTATCATGATTTCTGCGCCGGCAAGGTCTGGCCGTCCTTTGACCCGGCCTGCGCCGGCGGCGCGCTGATGGACCTGGGCGTCTACAATGTCAGCTATGTGGTGGGCCTCTTCGGCTCGCCCAATAAGGTCCACTATGCGGCCAATGTCACCCGGGGCATCGACACCAGCGGCGTGCTGACGATGGAGTATCGCAGCTTCAAGGCCGTGAGCATCAATGCCAAGGACAGCAGTTCCCCGGCCCGGTACATCATTCAGGGTACCAAGGGGTATCTGCTCCAGAAATCCACCGCCAACTTCTGCGGCGGCGTCACCTTCCACCCCTATAAGGGCAAGGAAGAACACTTCAACCTCAGCGCAGGCCGTCCCCGGCAGGCGGCGGAGTTCCACGCCTTTGCCCGCGCCATCGAGAGCGAGGATATGGAGCTTTGTAGCCGGATGCTGGACACCTCGGTGGCCGTCAGCCGTGTGCTGGAAACGGCCCGCCGTGATGCGGGCATCCGCTTCACTACTGATTTATAATGCTATCCCCGGAAGTTCCCTGACAAAACATCCCGTATATTTCAGACTGTATTCTACAAAAGACCCCGTGTATTTCACGGGCAGGTTTGCGCCGTATCCGACAATTTAGGGCGGAACGGCAGCAAGGAGGAAAACTGAATTATGAAAAAGAATGACATTCGCACCCTCACCCGGCTGGCACTGCTGGTCGCCATTGAGCTGGTCATGAAGGCCGTCGGCCTGGGCAGTGTCCCTGTAGGCCCGCTTTACATGAGCTTTTTGACCCTGCCGATCGCCGTGGGTGCCATCACCATGGGTCCCGCCGCAGGCGCTATCCTCGGCGGCGTGTTCGGCGCCGTGAGCTTCTATGATGCCGTCACCGGCGCTTCCGCCATGACTGGTGCGCTGTTCCAGGTCAGCCCCGTCAACACCTTCATCCTCTGTGTGGGTATGCGTGTGCTGATGGGCCTGTGTACCGGCCTTATCTTCAACGCTGTCAAGAATTTCGATAAGCCCGGCACCTGGAGCTACATCGTCAGCGCCATGTGCGCCCCGGCCCTCAACACCCTGTTCTTCATGGGCTACATCGTGCTGGCCTTCTACGGCTGCGATTACGTCCAGAACCTCGTGTCCGTCAAGGGCGCAGCCAACCCCCTGATGTTCGTCGTCCTGCTGGTCGGCGTGCAGGGCGTGGCCGAGTTCCTTGTCTCCGGCATCCTGGGCGGCATCGTCGCCCGCGCTGTCCACAAGTTTTTGAAGTAACAGGCGGTGTCGGTCAGGGACATCCGCTGATAAACCTCTCCGTCACGGCTGACGCCGTGCCACCGCCCCTATCAAGGGGCTGCAAGGAAAGATCATATAATAGGCCCCTCCCCCGGCAAAAATGCTGAGGGAGGGGCTTTTGTGTTGATTTTAGCCTACCGGTGCGGTATACTTATCATACTTTATTCAAAAGAAGGAGGCGGCGGAAAATGCCCATCGGCCCCAGCAGACCCCTGAATTTAGCAAAGCCGGAGTCCATCGACATCCGGCAGGCCGCGCGGTATTTCGGCGCGCGGGGCGAGGCTGACAGCGCTACCCTCACCCTTCTGGAAAAGTGCGCTGCGCCCCTTCTCGCCGCCGCCACGCCCCGGGCTGTCTGGCTCGAGGCCGACGTGGAGAGCCTCACGCAGGCCGGTATTTTGAAGGGGGAGGACATCTTCCGGCATCTGGAAGGGTGCAGCGAGGCCGTGCTTCTGGCCGTGACAGTCGGCCCCGGCGTGGACGGACAGATACGCCGGGCTGGTGTGGGCGACATCGCCGCCGGTGTGGCGTCGGACGCCATCGGCTCTGTGCTGGCCGAACAGGCTGCGGACGCCGCCGAGGCCGAGCTGCGGCAGTGGGCCGCAGAGCAGGACAAGTACCTCACGGGCCGTTTCTCGCCGGGCTACGGCGACTGGCCCATCGGGGTGCAGCCGCTGGTGGCGGCGGCACTGGACACCGCCCGCCGGGCCGGGCTCTGCGTGACCGAAAATGACCTGATGACGCCCCGCAAGAGCGTGACCGCTCTGCTGGGCCTGAGCGACCATCCGGTGAAAGGACGCCTTGCCGGGTGCGGACACTGCGTGCTGAACACGCGGTGCGAATATAGAAAGAGGGGCAAGACCTGTGCAAGCGAATGAACTGTTTATCCAGCCGAATACCATCCTCCTCGACGGCGGCATGGGTACCATGCTGCAGGCGGCGGGCCTGAAACTGGGCGCACGGCCTGAGGAACTGAACATCACCGACCCACAGCTCATCGAGAGCATCCACAGCCGGTACGCCGCCGCAGGCAGCCGCATCATCAATGCCAACACCTTCGGCGCGTCGGCCCATAAGCTGGCGGGCAGCGAATACACGCTGGAAGAGATCATTGCGGCGGGCATTGCCAACTGCAAGCGGGCCTGCGCCCCCTACGGCGCACTGGCCGCGCTGGACGTCGGCCCGCTGGGCGAACTGCTGGAGCCCAACGGCACGCTGGCCTTTGAAGACGCCGTGGCCGAGTATGGCCGCATCGTCCGGGCGGGTGTCGCCGCCGGGGCCGATCTTGTCTTCTTTGAGACCTTCACCGACCTGTACGAGCTGAAAGCTGCCCTGCTGGCCGCGAAAGAGAACTGTGACCTGCCCATCCTCGCCAGCATGAGCTTTGAGGCAGGCGGGCGCACCTTCACCGGCTGCACCGTCGAGAGCTTCGCCGTCACGGCCCGGGGCCTCGGGGCCAACGCCGTGGGCATCAACTGCTCCCTCGGCCCGAAGGAAATTTTCCCCATGGCAAAGCGGCTGGCCGAGGCCCTGCCCGGCGATTTCCCGGTCTTTGTCAAGCCAAATGCGGGCCTGCCCCGCGCCGACGGCAGCGGCTACGACATCACGCCCCAGCTCTTTGCCATGGAGATGAAGCCCTACCGCGATTTGAAGCTCTTTGCGGCGGGCGGCTGCTGCGGCACCACCCCCGATTTCATCAAGCTGCTGAACGGCGTCTTCGCCGACTGCAAGCCGGGCCGCCCCGCCCACGCCATGCCCTCGGTGCTCTGCTCGCCGATGGACTTCGTCACCGTGGACGGCATCACCGTGGTGGGCGAGCGCATCAACCCCACCGGCAAAAAGCGGTTCCAGCAGGCCCTGCGCGAGGGCGACATGAACTACATCCTCGAGCAGGCCGTCAGCCAGTCCGAGGCCGGAGCGCAGGTGCTGGACGTCAACGTGGGCGCGCCCGGCGTGGACGAGCCCGCCGTCATGGAGCAGGTGGTGAAGGCTCTGCAGAGTGTCGTCAGCCTGCCTTTGCAGCTGGATTCCTCCCACGCAGACGCCCTCGAGCGGGGCCTGCGGGTCTACAACGGCAAGCCCATCGTCAACTCGGTGAACGGCGAGACCGAAGTGCTGGAGCGTGTCCTGCCCCTCTGCAAAAAGTACGGCGCGGCCGTCGTCGGCCTCGCTATCGACGAGCGGGGCATCCAGCCCAGCGCCGACGCCCGGTTTGAGATCGCAAAGCGGGTGGTGGACGCGGCGCTGGCCCACGGCATCCCCCGGGAAGATATTTATATCGACTGCCTGACCCTCACCGCCAGCGCCCAGCAGCAGGACGTTCTGGCCACCGTGGAGGCGCTGGCCCGCTGCAAGAAGGAGCTGGGCGTCCGCACCATCCTCGGTGTGTCCAACATCAGCTTCGGCCTGCCCTGCCGCCCCTATCTGAATACTACTTTCCTCACCATGGCCATGTACGCGGGTCTCGACCTCGCCATTATGAATCCTTCCAGCGAAGAGATGATGGCGGCGGTCTACTCCTACAACGTCCTCACCAACCGCGACAAGCAGAGCATGGCCTACATCGCCCGCTATGCCGATAAAGTCCCTGCCAGCGCCGCGTTGAAGCAGGCCCGGACGGCCCAGGCGTCTCAGACGTCAAACACCCCGGCGGAGGCGGATGCAGCTCACAGCGGCCCTTTTGCCGCGCTGATGCAGGCGGTGGAAAAGGGCCTCAAGGGTGAAGCCGCTGCCCGCACCCACACCCTGCTGGACGAAAACGAGCCCCTGACGCTGGTGGACGAGGCCCTCATCCCGGCGCTGGACGTCGTGGGTGAAAAGTACGAGAAGGGCAAGCTCTTCCTGCCTCAGCTGTTACAGGCCGCCAGCGCCGCACAGGCCGCCTTTGAAGAGATCAAGACCGCCATCGCCAAGCGGGGCGGGGCCGGGGCCAGCAAGGGCCGCATCGTCCTCGCAACGGTCAAGGGCGATGTCCACGACATCGGCAAGAACATCGTCCGCGTCATCCTCGAGAACTACGGCTTCGAGGTCATCGACCTTGGCCGCGATGTGCCGGTGGAGACGGTGGTGGATACCGTCCGGGAGAAGGATGTCCACCTCGTGGGGCTCTCGGCCCTGATGACCACCACCCTCAAGAGCATGGAGGAGACCATCGCGGCCCTCCATGCGGCAAAGCTCGACTGCAAGGTGATGGTGGGCGGCGCTGTCCTGACGCCCGAGTACGCCGAGAAGATCGGCGCGGACTGGTACGCCAAGGACGCCAAGCAGAGCGCCGATATTGCCAAGAAATTCTTCGGTGAGTCATAAAAATAGAGCAAGAGCCGGTGCAGATGCACCGGCTCTTTTGGAGTTTACTTATGATCCACCAGCGCCATGATGCGCTCCGGCGGGGCGGAGAGGCAGGCCGGGGCGTCGGGTTCGGCCACGGAGAGGGTCGTCTTGCTCACTTTCCACCACAGACGAGTGGTGCCGTCCAGCAGTTGGAAGATGAGGTTCCAATCGAAGGGATTCTCGCTGGCGGAGAGCAGCTCCACCGGCAGGGCGTTCTCTGCGCCCGGGGCGCAGGGGGCGAAGTCGTGGGCGCGGATGCCCACGGCGGTGCAGCCCTCCGGCACCTCAGCGGCGAGGTGCAGCAGACTCTCACAGCCTGCGAGGCGGACGCTGTGGGCGTCCACCCGGGTGCAGGGCAGGATGTTCTTGCAGCCGGTCAGCCGGGCCGCAGCGGTGCTGCGGGGGTCGGCAAAGACCTCTTTCGTGGTGCCGGTGCGGAGCACCTGCCCGCCGTCCATGACGATCATGTCCCGGCACAGGCGGTAAGCTTCGTCCCGGTTGTGGGTGACAAGCAGGGCTGTGCCGGCGAAACCCGCCAGCAGGCTGCCCACTTCGCCCTCCACCTCCTCGCGGAGGTAGCTGTCCAGTGCGCTGAACGGCTCATCCAGCATCAAAATCTTCGGCTTGCCCACCAGAATACGGGCCAGCGCGGTGCGCTGCTGCTGTCCGCCGGAAAGCTCTGCCGGGCGGCGGCTGGCCAGTTCTTCCAGCCGCAAGGCCCGCAGCATCCCGGCGCAGCGGGCCTTGCGGGCGGCTTTGTTCCTTTCGGCTTTCAGGCCGCAGAGGATGTTCTGCTCCACGGTCATATTCGGGAAGAGAGCGTAGTTCTGGAAGAGCAGGCCCACGCCCCGCTGCTGGGGCGGCAGGTCGATGTGCTGCCCGCTGTCGAACAGCACCCGCCCGTCCAGCACGATGCGGCCCTTGTCGGGCTTCACGATGCCCGCGATGCAGCGCAACGTCATGCTTTTGCCGCAGCCCGACGCGCCCAGAATGGCCGTGGCAGTGTTCCCGGCGGCGAAGTCGGAGCGGAGGGTGAAGCCGTTCAGCTTTTTCTCGATATGTACTTCCAGGCTCATGCGCGGCCACCTGCTTTCTGCTTTTTCTCCAGGAGGTTCACAGCCAGCAGCACCACAGCAGAGATGACGATGTCCACCAGCACCCACCGCATGGCACCGGCCTCATCGTTGGTGCGCCAGAGCTGGTACACCGTGGTGGCGATGGTGGCCGTCTTGCCCGGGGTGTAGCCCGCTATCATGCTGGTAGCACCGTACTCGCCCAAGGCCCGGGCAAAGGCCAGCACCGTACCAGCCAGAATGCCCTGACGGCAGCAGGGCATCCGCACCCGCCAGAATATCCACGCATTGGACTGTCCCAGTGTCTGGGCCGACCAGGCCAGCGTCTCGTCAAAGCTCTCGAAGGCGCCCCGGGCCGTTCGGTACATCAGCGGGAAGGCCACTACGATGGACGCAAAGATGGCGCTGTACCAGTTCATGACCAGCTTGACGCCGAAATGCTCCATGAAGAAGATGCCCAGCGGCCGCTTTGCGCCGAAGAGCAGCAACAGAAAATAGCCCACCACTGTGGGCGGCAGCACCATGGGCAGGGTGAGCACCACGTCCAGCACGCCCTTGACGGTGCGGGGCAGCTTTGCGATATAATAAGCGGCAAAAATGCCGAGGAAGAACACTGCTGCGCAGCTGATGAGCGCGATGCGCAGGCTGTTCCATAAGGGATACCAATCCATGATTTTAACCTTTTACATCGCCGTGAAGCCCACGCCCTCGAACACGGTGGCGGCACGGTCAGTCTGCAGATAGGCCAGGAACTCCCTGGCGGCCTCGGCGTTGGGGGCAGCCTTCAGCACAGCGGCGGGGTAGATGACCTGACCGCACATCTCGGCGGTGGCCTCGTCCACGGGGGTCAGACCGGCGCTGTAAGCGTCGGTGCAGTAGACGACACCGGCGTCCACACTGCCCTCGCTGATCTGGGTGGTGACTTCCTTGACGTTGGAACCGTAGGTGATGACACCGGCAGCAGCCAGAGCCTCTTCGTCGAGGTCATAGTAGGCCAGGACCTTCTGGGTGTACTGGCCCACAGGCACATCGCTGTTGCCCATGCAGAACAGGATGTCCTGAGCCTTCAGGTGCTCGGCCAGAGCATCAAAGCTGTCGATGCCCTTGTCGCTGCCCTCAGGCACACAGAGGACGACCTTGTTTTCCAGCAGGTCCACGCGGGTGGAGGGGTCCACGAAGTCCAGACCGTCGGTGTTTACGTCGGCAGAAGCGGTGATGTCCAGCTGGTTCATCTGCTTCTGACCGGCAGAGAGGAAGAGGTCGCAGTCAGCGCCCTCCTGGATCTGGGTCTTGAGAGTACCGGAGGAATCAAAGTTGAAGCGGAAGGTGACGCCCGGGTTCTCGGCAGAGTAGTCTTGGGCGATGGCGTTCAGGGTCTCGGTCAGTGAGGCAGCGGCGAAGACGATGAGCTCGACGCTCTCGCCAGCAGCCTCGGAAGCAGCTGTGGAAGAGGCAGTGCTGGAAACCGCGCCGCCGCAGGCGGTCAGGGCAGCAGCAGCGCCGACTGCGCCGACCACGGACAGAAAGCTGCGGCGGGAAATGAGATCGGCTTTCATGAATTTTCTCCTTCTATAGTGGTTAAAATTCCCTCATATATGTTCACGTCCCGAAACCGGAGCGGGACAACAATGTTACTTGCGGGCGCACTCGCCGTCCAGACCGGCGGCGATGCGGACGCCGTGCTCGAGGCTGGGCAGGATGTACTCGAGGTTCTCCTTCACGGCTTTCGGACTGCCCGGCAGGTTGACGATGAGCGTCTTGCCGCGCAATACACTGGCGGCGCGGCTCAGCATCCCGCGGGGGGTGATGGAGAGGCTGTGGTACCGCATGGCCTCGGCGATGCCGGGAGCGTTGCGGTCGGCCACGGCATAGGTGGCCTCGGGGGTAATATCCCGGGGCGAGAAGCCGGTGCCGCCAGTGGTCAGGATAAGGTTCACCTGACGGCCATCGGCCAGACGGATGAGCTGTGCTTTCAGCGCCTTGGCCTCGTCGGGCAGGAGCATCGTCTCTTCCACCACATAGCCTGCGGCGGTGAGCATCTCCACGATGAGGGGGCCGCTCTTGTCCTCCCGCTGGCCCCGGCTGCCCTTGTCCGAAAGGGTGATGACCGCAGCGCGCAGCGGCGGATCTTCCAGCGGCGGCAGAAGGGTCACTTCGTCGCCGACATGAATCTCGCCGCCCTTCAGCACCCGGGCAAATACGCCCTCCCGGGGCATGATGCACTCGCCGGTCTGCTGCTTGATGACGCAGTCGTTGTGGCACTCCTTGCCGATCTGGGTCATCTCCAGCACCACGTCGCCGATGGCGAAGCGGCTGGTGACGGGCAGGCTGCGGAAGTCGAAGCCCTCGATGACGAGGTTTTCGCCGAAGGCACCGTAGTCCACCCAGATCTTCTTGCGGAACGCCTCGATTTTTTCGGCGCTGAGCAGGCTCACCTGCCGGTGCCAGTTTCCGCCGTGGGCGTCGCTCACGATGCCCCATTCCGGGGTCAGGACAGCACTTGGCACCTCGGTCTTGACGGTGCCGCGCTTGGGGCTGGTGCAGATCGCCAGAATTTTTCCCATAGTAATTTATCCTCCGATACGGTACATCCCGCGGGTGGCGGGCATGGAATTGTCTCCGAAATGATGTTCCCGGGGTTTCGACCAGATCGTCTCCCGGATGGCCTGTAAAAGCTCCTCGTCGGCTGCGCCGCCCCGCAGCAGGGTGCGCAGGTCGCAGCCCGTCTCGCTGGCAAGGCAGGGGCGCAGAAAGCCCTGACTGGTCAGCCGCACCCGGTTGCAGGAAGCACAGAACTTGCCATGGACCGCCGCGATGAAGCCCACGTCGCCCTTCCAGCCCGGGACGGTGTAGTAGACGGCAGGCCCGTCGCCGAACCCGGCGTTCTGGGCGGCGGGCAGGGGCGAAAACTCCGGCCAGCGGCGGGCAAACCGCTCCCGCAGCTCCGGCCCCGAGATGCAGGGCATGGCCGCGCCGTAGCCGATGGGCATCATCTCGATGAACCGCACCTGTAACGGGCGGCTCTCGGCGAGGGCGGCCAGGTCTTCCAATTCACCCTCGTTCACGCCCACCTGCGGCACACAGTTCAGTTTGACAGGGATGCCGCTGTCCAGTGCGGCGCGGATGCCCTCTATGACGTGCTCGAACTCGTCCCGGGCCGTGATGCTTTGGAACACTTCGGGGCGCAGAGTGTCGAGGCTGATGTTCACGCTGTCAAGGCCAGCCGCCAGCAGGGCGGGCAGCTGCTGCGCCAGCAGGATGCCGTTTGTGGTCATGGTGACTTTGCGGATGCCGGGGATGGATTTCAGGCCCGCCACCAGCTGGTCTACGCCCTTGCGCACCAGCGGCTCTCCGCCGGTGACGCGGACGGTATCGACGCCGCACCGGGCAAACAGGGCCGCCAGACGCAGGAACTCTTCGTAGGTGAGCACGGCTTCCCGTTCCAGCTTTTCCACGCCGTCGGGCATACAGTAGCGGCAGCGCAGGTTGCACAGATCGGTGACGGACAGGCGCAGATAGTGGATATTGCGCTGGGCAGAATCAAACATAGCCGCCCTCCGCCCGGATGTAGTGGCCGCTCTTGCCGCCGGTCTTCTCGACGAGATGGATCTCACCCAGCTCCATGCCCTTATCGACGGCCTTACACATATCGTAGATGGTGAGCAGGGCGGTGGAAACGCCCGTCAGGGCCTCCATCTCCACGCCGGTGACGCCCGCCGTCTTGACGGTGCAGAGCGCCTCCACAGCCTGCCGCTCGGGCAGAAGCCTGAAGTCTACGCTCACTTTCGTCAGCGGCAGCGGATGGCACAGCGGGATGAGCTCGCTGGTGCGCTTGGTGGCCATGATGCCGGCAATGCGGGCCACGCCCAGCACATCGCCTTTCTTCACGGTGCCGCTCTCCACGGCGGCGAATGCCTCGGCGTTCATGGTGATGATGCCGTGGGCGGTGGCCTCCCGGAAGGTGACAGTCTTCTCGCTCACATCCACCATCACGGCGTTGCCGGAGGCATCAAAGTGGGTCAATTTGTTGTCAGTCATAGAATGAAACCTCTCAGCAATGCCCAAATCCGCAGTTGGGCCAGTGGCACTCGGCGCAGCCAAGGCAGAGGCCGCCCTCGCCCAGACGGGCAATATCCTCGGCGGTGATGGCATCGTCGGCCAGCAGACGGGGCAGCAGCAGGTCAAAGATGGTGCGCTTGGCGTACATGACGCAGCCGGGCAGGCCACAGACCGGCACACCGTCCAGATAGCTCACGAGGAACATGGCACCCGGCAGCACCGGTGCGCCGTAGGTGACGATGTCCGCGCCGGTGTTTCTGATGGCCAGCGGGGTGCGGTCGTCGGGGTCCACGCTCATGCCGCCGGTGGTGAAGATCAGCTCACAGCCCGCCTCTTTCGCTTCCAGAATGGCGGCGGTGATGCCCGCCGGGTCGTCGTCGCAGACCTTGTGGAAGGTCATCTCACAGCCGTACTCGGCCAGCTTGCCCACGAGGATAGGCGTGAACTTATCCTCGATGCGGCCCTTGAACACCTCACTGCCGGTGGTGATGACGGCAAACTTCTTGGCCTGCATGGGCAGCACGTTCAGGATAGGCTCACTGCCTGCGGCAGCCTGCATGGCATCCATCTTCTCCTGTTCGATGACCAGAGGGATGATGCGGGTACCGGCCAGTTTCTGGCCCTTTTTCACGGGCAGGTCGCCGTGGATGGTGGCGATCATCATCTGGGGCGTGCGGTTCACGGCCAGCAGGGCTTCGCGGTTGATTTTCAGCAGGCCGTCGCAGTCGGCGATGAGCTCGATTTTTCCCTCTTTCGGCTCGGTGCCGTGGATGTTCTTGCCCGCAGCGGCCTTGTACAGCAGTGCGGCGGCTTCGTCCTCGTGGAGGATGCCGGGCTTTTTCTCCCAGACGTAGAGGTTTTCTTTGCCGATGGAGAGCAGCACGGGGATGTCCTCGGGCTGGATGATATGGCCCTTGCGGAAACGTGCGCCCTTGAACTCGCCGGGAATGATTTGGGTAATGTCGTGGCAGAGCACCTGGCCTGCCGCGTCTTCGGTACGAATCAGTTTCATATCTGTCTCCTCCTTACAGGCCCGGCATCTGGGCAACGAGCCAGTCGGCCAGAGCCTGCGCATCTTCCAATCCAAAATCTGCCCCCGGAATGTCTCCCACCACCGCCAGCGGCTGGAAAGACACCGGTGTGTCCGAAATTTCTTTGCGGACAACTTCGATTTTCGGCCAGCCGCTGTCCTTGAAGCCTTCCAGCAGCACCAGATCATAGCCGTGGCGCTCGAAGAGCGCCAGCAAGTCCTGCTCCGTCAGGCGGAACATTTCGGTCAGCAGATAGCGCTGACCGGAGTAGACCGCCACCCCCTCGGCTCCCGCTTCCCGCAGGCGGTAGCTGTCGGTGCCGGGGACATCGGGAGTGAAATCATGGCCGTCGTGCTTGATAATGCCCACTTTCAGCCCCCGGCTGCGCAGGGCAGGCAGAAGCTTTTCCAGCAGCGTCGTCTTGCCGCTGTTGTGCAGGCCGCTGACGGCCAGCACCGCCGGGCGCTTGAGTTCGATCTCCTGGGCCAGAGCCTCTTTCTGTTCACTGTACAAAACTGAGCACCTCCACTTCTTCGCCCGGAGTCACCGGGCCGCTGCCCGCAGGCAGTTCAACGAGACAGTTGCAGCCGATCATGGCGGAAAGGCTGCCGGACGAGTGGGCTTCGGCGTTGCCCTCGCCGGGGATGGTCACGCTGCCGCCCATGGCCTTTGCCCGCAGATAGCGGTTCCCCTTGCTGGGCTTCGAGAAGCCCGTGGTCAGGGTGCGGGTGGTGCGGGGAAGAAGGCAGCTTTCCTCACAGCGCCCCGCCGCCCGCAAAAGAGCCGGGACGGCATATTGTTCCAGCGTAGCGGCGGCGGCAAAGGGGTTGCCGGAGAGACAGAACACCAGCTTGCCGCCCACTTTCCCGGCCAGCATGGGGCTTCCGGGCTTTTGGGCCACGCCTGCAAAGAGGATGTCCGCATTCAGCTGTTCCAGCACAGCGGGCAGATAGTCTTTCTGCCCCACCGAGACGCCGCCGCTGGTGATGACGGCGTCGCACTCCGCCAGCAGTTCCCGCATCTCACGGGCGATCTCCTCCGGGTCGTCGGAGCAGTGCCGACGTTTTACCGCAAAGCCCAGCTGCCGCAGGCGGGCGGCGTTCTGGACGCCGTTGGCATCGTAAATTTTGCCGGGCGTCCAAGCCTCGCCCGGAGCTAAAAGCTCGCTTCCTGTGGCCAGAACGCCCACGGTCAGCGTCTTGTAAACGGGGACTTCAGCGTATCCCTGCCCGGCCAGCACGCCGAGATGGGCGGGGGAGAGTACCGTACCGGCTTCGGCGATGACAGCACCGGCGGCGATGTCTCCGCCCCGGAATACCACGTTCTGCTGGGGCTTCATGGCGGCATAGAGCTGTACCGTCTCCTCGCCGCTGTCGGTCAGCTCCTGCATCAGCACACAGTCTGCGCCCTCGGGCAGGGGTGCGCCGGTCATGATGCGGGCCGCACAGCCAGCAGGCAGAGGCGAAGCGGGGGCATCTCCGGCGTAGAGCTTCATGGTCACGGGCAGGGTGACGGGTGTTTCACGGCTGGCACCGGCGGCGTCGGCGCTGTGCAGGGCGTAGCCGTCGAAGGGGCTGCGGTCAAAGGGCGGCTGATCCATCCGGGCCGAAAGCGTCCCGGCGGCAATGCGGCCGTCCGCTTCGTCCAGCGGGACGGTCTCCGTCTCCGGCCTCGGCAGAGCCGCAGCGGCATCCAGCACGCGGCGCAGCGCCTCAGAGGGCGCGCAGAAAGGCTGTTTCATAAAAAAATCCTCCAAATGCCCGACCACACCCGGTCTGCTATGGCTCAGGCGGGGCGCAGCGGGGATTCATATAAAAAGACAGGCTAAAAAAGAAGCGGAGACGTCTTGATGGAAAATCAAAACGCCTCCGCAGAATATCCGCACATTCCGGCAAAGGGCAGCTTGCAGACTGCCATGCCGATGGCTGCTCTCCGCTCCCTGCCGCCCTTGCAGTGGCGGCAGAGCATGGAAAGCCCCTGTGAGGATGGGAGGAGTTCTTTTTTTCAAATTGCAGCGTTTCTTCTGCGGGAAGGCGGCGGGGTTTCCCCCTCCACCCTTGAATGCCGGCTTATATAGCCCTTAGCATTGCGGCGCGGTGTCATGCCCGACGGTTTAGACACCTTTGCTCAAAGAAGCTCATATACCCTATTTGATTGTGTGGGATGCTTTAGTCGGTCCACTCGTCCACGTCGCTGATGGCTTTTGCGTAGCGGCGGGTGAGGTGCTGGGTGGAGAAGAGGAACCGCTCGTTCTGGTTGTTGGTCAGCTCCTCGATGTCGGCGTACTCCGGCTTGCCCTGCATGGACTGCCACGTCTGCTCAATGGCTTCCTGTGTCAGATCGTAGGGCGAGCGGCGGAAGTACCGCAGCGGGGTGGCGCTGGGGTAGACGCGGGCGTTGAACCGCACCATCTCGGCCACCATGGCGCAGAGGTCCTTGTCCTCGATGAGCTGCGCGATCATGGCGTAGTTGTCGCTCATGTTGGCGCTGGAGTAGTAGTAGGCATCCTTTGCGCCGGCGCGGGACACGATGTCTGCGCACTGGGGGTCTTCCGGCATCTGGGCCAGAAGTTCATCGGCGTTTTCCACCTCACTCACCAGCAGGGCGTGGGATGTGACCAGCGCCGCCGCCGAGCGGGAGCGGATGTAACCCGCCAGCTCCTGTGCCGGGGTCAGCTTGGGCAGCTCCGGCGCGGTGACGGTGGGCTGGTCGGCGTAGGGGTCGCCCTCTGCCTCCGGTGCAGCGGCCAGAAAATCCAGCAGCTGGGGCTTTTCGGCGGCGTGCGGTGCAGCCGTCTCTTCGAGAGCGGGCTGTGCCTCGGCCTGCTTTGCGGCCAGAGCATCCGTCTCCTTCTGCACAGCGGCAATGACGTCCTCGCCGAGCTTTGCGGCGCTGCCGTCGAACATACTGCCCGTTTCCTTCAGGCGGCGGGCAGTCTCGCTGGCCGCGTCGATGTCAAAGACCTCGGCCTTCGGCTTCTTTTTCGCGGCCATCTCTGCCTTCTGCAGGTCGAGGATGACCTGCTCAGGGTCGGAGGCGGCGTCCACCGTGGTGGTATAACCGGGTTTGCGTCTGCCAAACAGCATGATAGTTCCTCTCGTTTCTGTGAAGTTGTTTTTGTAAGCAGAGTGCATCGAACGGCGAGGATTTTTGCCCGTAGACAAGGCGATTTTCCGCAGCAATCCTGACGGATTGCAAGGAAAAGCAACGCCGTATGCGGGCAAAAAGACCGTTCGGGCGGTGTGCAATGCTTATGAAAACGGCTTCTTAATTACTGGGCTGCGGCCTCGCTGGCAGCAGTCTCTCCGGCGGGAGTCTGGTCGTAGATGCCGCGTGCTTCCAGATCGTCGGCCATGTCGCCGAGGTCGAACTTCTCCAGCGTCTCGCGGGTAGGCACACCGGTGGTCTTGTCCCAGCCGAAGATGTCATAGAACAGGTCTTTTGCCTTCTCCATGTCGGCGCGGTCCAGCTTGGTGGTGCCTTCCTCGAATGCCTTGAAGTCGGGTTCCTTGTCGAAGACCCAGTCGCAGATGGCGTCGTGCTCCTGACGGAGATTTGCGCTGCCGCAGTTCTTCTGGAAGCTGATGGCGGTCATGGCGCGCAGCATCTGGGTGATGCGCTCGCCTGCCTCCTGCAGACCGGCCTGGGTGTAGGTCTCGCCGGTGACGGCGGTCATGAAATCTGCCTGCAGGTCCAGATCGCCGTGGTAGGCCCGCTCCTTGGAGGGAGACTGGGTCATGGGCCACATCCAGTTGCAGAGGGTGGCAGAGTCGTGGAAGTTCTTATCGTTGACGCAGTAGGCGGCCAGCTTTGCCTTGTTCTCGTTGATGGGCGTGTAGGCCTTGGCCTTGTCGTAGCAGCCCTCGCCGAAGAAGTCCTCCATGACCTTTTTGGTCACCTCGTAGGGTGCGCCGGAACCGGTCTCGCAGACGATCTCGTGGATCATGCAGTCTCTATTATACACCAGATTGTACAGCATGCCAACCTGCCATGCCTCTGCGGGGCCGTGGTGGTTGGGGAAGCCGTTGTACATCAGGTTGGAGTTGGTGGCACCGTCGGTGCGGTCCAGCCAGCTCTTGGGCAGGCCGAACTTTTCCATCATGGCCAGCGTACCCTTTGCGATGACGGACAGGTCGCCCTCACCGTAAGCCATGCGGCGGATGAGCTCTACCTCCCAGCGGGGGTCACCGGCCTTTTCCCATGCCCAGGGCAGGGAGTCGTACTCTTCCTCGCTGATGTACTTGGTGGCCTCCTCACGGGGCATCCGCAGGATCCACAGCAGGTCACGGTTCAGGTTGCCGTAGTTGTCCCACAGGCCCATGTCATCGACGGCATGAGACCATGCCAGGTTGATGACCATGGTGCCGTCGCCCTCGTACTTGAAGTCGTGGACGCCGTCCGGGTAGACGCGGGTGCCGTACAGCACGGGCATACAGGTGTTGGAGTTGTGGGTGGGCAGGTCGTAATCGGCCAGCGGGTCCACATCATACTCGGTGTAGCAGCGGATGGGACAGGAGGAGCAGCCGCCGTTCTTCACGGTGTACTCCGCAGCCGGTGCGCCGAAGTCGAAGTAACCCTTGAAGCAGCGCAGCGCGATCTTATTGATGTCGTTGTAGGGCTGCTCGCCGGTATCCACGGGGCCGCCGGGAGCCTTTTTCCACATACGGCCCGGTGCGCCGGACCAGCGGTTCTTGCCGGAGGTGGCGCTGTACTCGGCCCAGCTCTGGGGCTGTGCGGGGACGTTGTGGTTGTTGTTGCCGCCGATGAGGTTGCCCATCATGTAGTTGGACAGCTCCAGCACCTTCTTGGGGTCGGCCACCTTGACGCTGCCGGTGCCGCGGATGGCCAGGCCCTTCAGCTTCTTGTTGCCCATGGCAGCGCCCAGACCGGCGCCGCCGGAGTTGCCAAAGCTGGTGTTCAGGGTGGAGTAGTCCACCAGATTCTCACCGGCAGGGCCGATGGAAGCGGTCTCGAACTCACGGCCGTTCTGCTCCACCATCCACTTGTTGGACGCGAACGTACCCTTGCCCCAGATGTCAGAAGCATCCTCGAGGGAGACTTCGTCGTCCTCGATGCGCAGGTAGACGGGCTTTTCGGAGATGCCGGTGATGACGATGCCGTCCCAGCCCGCATACTTCAGCATGGGGCCGATGTGGCCGCCCATGTGGGCGTCGATGATGGAACTGCCCTTGGACCAGGTGGAGCGGAAGGTGACGTTCATGCGGCCGGAGCAGGGTACGCCGGCACCGGTCAGGGGGCCGACGCCGAAGATGACCTGTGCCTTCTCGTCGTAGGGGTCGAGGTCCATGGGAGCTTCCTCATACATGATGCGGTAGGCCATGCCCATACCGCCGATATACTTATGGTACTTTGCGTCATCCTGCGTGGTGATCTCGCCGGTGGTCAGGTCAACGCGCAGGATCTTGCCTGCCCAGCCATAATATTCAGCCATTGTTGTTCCTCCTTACAGGTCCATGTAGGCAGCCTGTGCTGCGCTGGTGACGGCATCCCAGTCCACGATGGACAGAGCGCCGGACGGGCAGCCTGCCACACAGGCACCGCAGGCGATGCACTTGGACGACTTGCCGGTCTCGGGGTTGACGGTGGGCATATGCCAGGGGCAGGCCTCGTGGCAGGCGCCGCAGCCGATGCACTTGTCGGTGTCCACCACACGGATGCCCTGGGCATTGGTGGTGATGGCCTTCTGGGGGCAGGCGTTGCCGCAGGCGGGGTCCTCGCACTGGCGGCAGGTATCCGGGAAGTAGACAAAGCAGTTGTCGTTGCCGGACAGCAGGCCGTTGCCGGCACCGTCCAGATTCAGACGGCGCTGGATCTTCACGCGGCTGATGTAAGAGGAGCACACACCATCGTTGGTCAGCGTGCAGTTGATCTCGCAGCGCTGGCAGCCGGTACACAGGTCGGCGTTGACCACCAGCAGGCCCTGGGGCAGCGCCCAGGTAGCCACTGCGCCGCTGTCCACCTGCTTCTGCGAGCAGCCGAAGAGGGACAGCATGGATGCGGAGAGGGTGAGCCCTGCAAGGCTCTTGCCCGAGATCTTCATAAATTGACGGCGGGTCATGTCAGCCGTCAGAAAATCAGTTTTTGCCATAGGTTCCATTCCTCCGTTGAGGTCACTCTGCGCGGAGCACCTCAGTTACATAGAAATACGAGTTGTTGACGATGTTGGTGACGGCGGTCGAGGTGATGGTCGCGCCGGAAAGGGCGTCCACCTCGGTCAGGTCTGCGCTGACAGCGCCGGCATTGGTCTGCCCGGTGGTCAGTTCGGCCTGTGCCAGCTGATAAGCGGCCTGCTTTTCTGCGGACCAGTCCGCATAGGGCAGAGCCTGCTCCTCACCGTCCTGCGCACTCTTGCTCAGACCGGCAGCGTAGAGCTTGCGGCGTGCCACAGCCTCGGCGCTGGTATCCATCGGAGGGATCAGCTCGTCGGCCAGAGGCTCGCCGTTCAGTGCCGAGAGGGTCAGACCTGCTGCGTACATCCTGCGGGTGGCCTCGGCCTCGGGAGAGGTGTCGGACACGTTCCACTGCGCGGGGTCAAAATCCTCCGCAGCAGCGGGCTGCTCCTCCGCCGCACCGGCAGCGGCATAGGCGGCACCGGTCAGGGGGTCGGTCACAGTATAGCTTTTGCCTGCCAGCGTAAAGGGAGCTGCGCCCTGATACTGGGACGTGAACTCCGGGTTGACACACTGGCCGCCGAGGCTGTCCGTCTCTGCCTGCGAGAGGATCTCGACAGCGGAAACATTGCCCTCGGCGTCAAGGGTCACGGCAGCCTGCACATCGCTCTGGAAGCCCTTCTGAGAGCCCTCCACGCGATAGCTGCCGTTGTCGAGCTGGTACACTGCGCTGATGCCGTAGGCGGCTGCATCCGCCTCCGACACCTGCAGCAGGGTACCTGCAACCGTGGTGCGCGCGTGCTGCATTGCGATAAGACCTACCGCCATTGCGACTGTCGCAGCGCCCATGGCCGCATAGCCCGGCAGCCGCTTGCGCCACAGCGAAACGGGCGCAAACGGGTTGGTTGCCTGCTTCATGTTATCACCTGCCTGATTTTTGGTTGTCCGGGAAAACTCCCAAACACGAAAATGACCGCTCTGCCTGCTGCAACAAGCGGAGCGGTCTCTTCGTTAATATATTATCACTCAGGCCGGAAGTAAGTCAACGCGAACTGTAAGCGTTCTTTGTTTTGTGATTTTTATTTTGTACGTTCCTTCAAAGTTAAGGGATGTTTCCGGCCGCACACGAATTGCAGGCCGTATTCTGCGGCCAACTCCAGCGACTGGACGGTGGGCATGGTCTTGCTGACCAGTGCCGGAACGCCGGCCCGGATGGCTTTGCGCACCATATCCATCGGTACGCGGCCGCTGGTGTAGAGCACGCATTCGCTGAGGGGGACATCGGCCAGAAGCACGTTGCCCACGGCTTTGTCCAGTGCGTTGTGGCGTCCGATGTCCTCGCAGGCGCAGAGGATGCGGCCCTCGTGCAGCACAAAGCAGCTGTGGACCGCATGGGTGGCCTGATAAAGCGGCAGGCCCGCGCTCATGGCGGCGGCGAGGGCGTCCACCCACTCCGGCTGTACGTCCAGATACGGAACCGTGCGCAGCGGCTGCACTTCCACCGGACTGCCCAGCGCGACATTGTCGGTGCAGCAGCTGGAAACTTCCTGCGCCGCCGCGCGGCGGGCCGTCAGCGGGTGGTTCAGGTAGATATTGACTTTCAAGCCTTCCGCGCAGACGGCAATTTGTTCCACTTCCTCTGCGGAGGCGATCCATCCTTCGGTCAGCAGCCGCCCCAGCGCCAGCTGCGGCAGAAGCTGGGGTGTGCATACCACCCGGAAGGCCGGCTGTTCATTTACATAGATAACTGCGGCGTGTTCTGTTGGAATGGCCGCTTCCGTGCCGTCCGGCATCCGTACGGTTTCAAAGGCGGCTGCTGCGCCGAAGAGGTCGTTTATCTGCATGGGGGGGCCTTTCTCTGTAAAAGCTGCTGTTCAAGTCCTCTTATCCGCTGATAGAAAGTTTCCAAAAGGACTACGGGTAAAAGAAAAACGACAGCCTTTTTGAAAGCTGTCGTTCAAGAGTGCGGATAAGAGGACTTGAACCTCCACCGAGTTGCCCCGATTAGAACCTGAATCTAACGCGTCTGCCAATTCCGCC
>NZ_JBBNIH010000157.1:0-60361 GCF_040094125.1 Faecalibacterium longum | reverse complement strand
TGGTTCTCTTTTGGCACGCAAAAGAGAACTTAGCCCAGCGAAAAAGCGCTCTACCCCCGCGCCACCGGCGCGAGAAAGAGAACCTATCCCTGCAAAAAACAATCCAACCCTTATATACGAGGTATCAAACAATGGAACTTTTTCTGGATGTACTGAGCGAAACTCTGGTGGACACCGCCAAGATGCTCCCCTTCCTGTTTTTAGCCTATCTCTTTATTGAATATGTCGAGACCCGCCACGGTGAGCGCATCGAGGCTCTGCTGGCGGGCGGCGGCCGCTGGGGTGCAGTGCCGGGCGCGGTGCTGGGCTGTGTGCCGCAGTGCGGCTTCTCGGCCATCGCCTCCAACTTCTACGCCTCCCGCGTCATCACGCTGGGTACGCTGATGGCCGTCTATCTCGCCACCAGCGACGAGGCTATCCCCCTGCTGGTGTCCATGCCCGCCTACTGGGATAAGCTGATCCTGCTGATGGTCATCAAAGTCGTGTACGCTGTCTTTGTGGGCTTTCTGCTGGATTTCGTCCTCCGCAAGGCCCTGCCCCGCAGCCTGCGCGGCGGCTACACCGGCCACGCCGACGAGGTGGACTGCCACGAGGAACACAGCGACGAAGAGGGCCATCCCCAGCCCATCTGGAAGGCCGCGCTCCGCCACACCCTGGAGATTTTTGTCTTTATCTTCGTGTTCAGCCTCGTGTTCGGCCTCATCGTCGAGGGCGTCGGCGAGGATGTCTTCGCCTCGGTGCTGGGCCGGATGGGCTTCTTCCAGCCGGTGGTGGCCGCACTGGTGGGCCTTGTCCCCAACTGTGCCGCCAGCGTCCTGATGACCCAGCTCTACGTCGAGGGCGCACTCCGCTTCTCGAGCCTCGTGGCCGGTCTCTGCACCGGCGCGGGCGTGGGCCTCGCCGTGCTGTGGCGGGTGAATCCCTCCTGGAAGCAGAACCTCTTCATCACCGGCCTGACCTGGGCCTGCGGCGCCGCTGTGGGCGTGGGCATCCAAATCGTGGTGGCCTTCATCGCCTGAGTATTTGCAAAACACCTGCACCTTTTCTTCGGAGAAGCGTGCAGGTGCTTTTTATTTTGGAGACAAAGCCTCCATTTTGTGATATACTCAGCTTATATATAGATATAAGGAGAACACCATGCAATATAAAATTCTCGCAAGCGATTACGACAACACCCTCGTCCCCTTCGGGGAAAACCAGCCCCGTCCGGCCACGGTCAAGGCCGTGAAGAAGCTTCAGGCCGCCGGGGGAAAATTCGTGCTCAGCACAGGCCGATCCTGGCCAGCCATCAACCGGAAAGGCCAGCTGGGCGGCATCCGGTTCGACTATGCCATCACCTGCAACGGTGCCTGCGTCGTGGACAAGAACGGTGCCATCGTGGCAGAGCACCCCATGACCAACGAAGAGATGTACGCGCTGGTAGATTTCTGTGAGGACTACAACTACCCCCTGCAATTTGACTTCAAGGATGCATACTATGCTTACTGCGAGTATGACATCCTCCACAAGCACTACAATCAGATAAACAGCGTCGGTCTGGACTGCGTGGACGGCGAAGACCAGGACCGCCACCTCATCGATATGCCTCACGCGGCGTTCTGCCTCTTCCCCGAGGGGGCGCTGGAGCGGTTCAGCGAAAAGTACGGCCACCTCGGCCTTCACTTCATGCAGACGGGCGGCCAGCTGCCCGACGGCTCCCGCTTTTATGACATCGTGCGGGGCGGGATCGACAAGAGCACGGGCCTCGCAGACCTCTGCGAGAAGATGGGCCTCTCCCTCGCCGAGGCCGTGGCGGCAGGCGACTCCGCCAACGATGTCGGGATGCTGAAAGCAGCCGGCCTCGGCTGCTGCATGTCCAACGGCACCGACGAAGCCAAAGCCGCCGCTGACCGCGTCATCGGCGATGTGCGGGAAGACGGACTTGCTGCCCTTATTGAAGAGCTGTGGTTCGACGGCCCGAAGGCGGAGCCCTCCGACCGCAGCTTCGGCTCTGCATGGGAGACGATGGAACGATGAGCTTCGCACCCGTTTACTCTGAAAACAGCCGCGCCCTCATCCTCGGCACATGGCCCAGCCCCAAAAGCCGGGAGATGGCCTTCTACTACGGCCACCCGCAGAACCGTTTCTGGCCCATGATAGCTGCCCTCACCGGCGAGCCTGTCCCCGCCCGGGAGGACATCGAGGCCAAAAAAGGCATCATCCTCCGCCATGGCCTCGCCCTGTGGGACACGCTGGAAAGCTGCACCATCACCGGCGCGTCGGACGCCTCTATCCGGGACGTGGTGCCGAACGACATTGTATCTCTTTTGGCAAAAGCGCCCATTGAGGCAGTGTTCTGCAACGGGGCCACGGCCTACCGCATTTATACCAAATATCTGCTGCCGGTGTCCGGCATCCCGGCGGTCAAGCTGCCCAGCACCAGCCCCGCCAACGCCGCCTGCCGCCCCGAAACCCTGCGCGAGGTCTGGGGCGAGGCCCTCAAAGATTATATAACCGTTTCCAACCTGTAAATTATTCATGAAACACTTGCGTTTTGTGGATAAAAGGATTTATTATGGAAGAGTACAAGGGGCGGTGCGCCCCTCCGGGAAAGGAGAAAATGCATGAGCAAAGTTATCCGCACCCAAAAGCCCAGCGTCCTGCCGTGGTATGCGGCGGCGCTGGTGTTCGCGGTGCTGTGCGCGGCGCTGCCAGTATATAAGCTGTGGGCGCTGCTGATCGCGCTGGGCGGCGCAGCCGTGATGTTCGGCGCGGCAAAGAAGGTCTGCCCGCCCCGGGTGGTGGAGCATGAAGTGCCTTTCCACACCGGCAGCGGCGATGTGGACGAGATGCTGGCCGACATCCAGCAGAAGCTGGACGCCCTCCACGCGCTGAACGAGGCCCTGCCCGACCCGGAGCTTTCCGCCGCCATGACCCGGATGGAAAAGGCAGGCCACTCCATCATGGAGACGGTGGAGGCCAGTCCCGCCAAGGCAAAGCAGATACGCCGCTTTGCGAACTACTATCTGCCCGACGCGGTGAATGTGCTGGAGCAGTACGCAAAACTCGCCCGCCAGGGCGTGCGGGGCGAAAATGCCGCTTCGATTCGGGCAGAGGTGGAGCGGAACGCGGCTTCCATCGCCACTGCATTCGAAAACCAGCTGGATGCACTGTATGCCGCTGAAAGCATGGACCTCTCGGCGGATCTGACGGTATTGCAGAATATGCTCAAAGGACAAGGCTTAGGCTAAACGTCTGATTTGGAAAGGAAGGAATCTCCCATGGCTGATAATACGTTCAATTTTGACTTAGACGCACCCGCTGTTCCCACCCTGACCCTCGACCCGGTGGAAGCACCTGCCGCCGAGGAAAAGCAGCCCGAACCCGCTGCGGCCCCCGAGGCCGAACAGGTCAAGCTCAGCCCCGAGGAGCAGGCGATGGTGGACGCCTTCGCTCAGAAGATCGACATCACCAACAGCCAGCAGGTGCTGCAGTACGGTTCCGCCTGCCAGAAGAAGATCGGTGACTTCTCCGAGGCGGCACTTTCCAAAGTGTCCACCAAAGACCTTGGCGAGGTGGGCGGCATGATCACCGACCTTATCGGGGAGCTGAAGAACTTTGACGCCGCCGAAGAGGAAAAGGGCATCCTCGGCTTCTTCAAGAAAAAGGGTAACCAGCTCGACAACATGAAGACCAAGTACAGCAAAGCGGAAACGAACGTCGAGACCATCCAGTCCGCCCTCGAAAAGCATCAGGTGCAGCTGCTCAAGGATATTGCGATGCTGGACAAGATGTATGAGCTGAACATGGCCTATTTCAAAGAGCTGAGCATGTATATCCTCGCGGGCAAGAAGAAGCTGGCCGACTTCCGCGCCCACGAGCTGCAGCAGGCGATGGACAAGGCAAAGGCTTCCGGCCTGCCTGAGGACGCACAGGCCGCACGCGATCTGGCCGACCAGTGCGAGCGCTTTGAGAAAAAGCTCTACGACCTTGAGCTGACCCGCACCATCAGCCTGCAGATGGGTCCTCAGATCCGGCTTTTGCAGAACAATAACTCCATGATGGCCGAGAAGATACAGTCCACCATCGTCAACACCATCCCCCTGTGGAAGAACCAGATGGTGCTGGCACTGGGTCTGGCCCACAGCCAGCAGGCTATGCAGGCCGAACGTGCCGTCACCGACATGACCAACGAGCTGCTGAAAAAGAACGCCGACGCCCTCAAGATGGGCACCATCGAGACGGCCAAGGAGTCTCAGCGCGGTGTTGTGGACATCGAGACCCTGCAGCAGACCAACAAGAGCCTGATCGAAACGCTGGACGAGCTGAACAAGATCCAGAGCGAGGGCCGCGCAAAGCGTGCCGCTGCCGAGCAGGAGCTCACCCGCATCGAAGACGAGCTGAAACAGAAGATGATGGAGATCCGGAGCTGAAATGGCAAACGCAGATTTTTCCAGACAACAGAATCAACCCACCGGCGGCTTTGACGCTTCCAGCTATCGCGCCGCAGCGCCCGCCGAGGAGGAAGTGCGGCTGACGCCCTTCCAGCAGAAGCTGGCAAGCCTCGAAAAGGCCCTGCCTGCCGCGCTGAGCAAGCAGGCCGTGGCCGTGGCGCTTTGCATCGTGGTGATGCTGGGGTGCTTTGTCGGCTTTGGCGGGGCGAAGCTCCGGGCAAAGTACGACACGGTGAAGAACGGGTTCACCACTGGCGTGGCCGCAGACAGCGGCTATACCCTGAATGAGGAGTTGACCACACGGCTCAACACGGCCGCCAACATCATCACCACCGCGTCCAACACACTGGGTGCAGACCGCACCGAAGTGCAGACGGCACAGGCTGCGCTGGACTCTTTTTCCGCCTGCCTCGGGGCGGTGCAGTCCGATGGCAAGATTCACGCACCGGACTCTCTGAGTGTTTACACCGGCGGCAGGATGCATATGCTCTACCAGTCGAACGAGACGCTTGGCACAGCCATCGGCCAGCTCTACGCAAAATTGCAGGAGCAGGCCGCAGACCCCATGAAGATGGGCGCAGTGCAGGGGCAGTACAGCCAGTTCAACAGTGCGCAAACCATCATCAGCAACCTGCATTATAACGATGCAGTCCAGAGCTACCAAAAAGACGTCGGCGGCTTCCCGGCCAGCGTGCTGGGCAAACTGTTCGGCATACAGGAGGTGGAACTTTTCGCATGAAGACGATGAAAACATTCTCCCGCCGCATTGCGGCACTGCTTCTTGTCGTGACCGTCGGCATCACGGCGCTGGCACCGGCGGCTTCGGCCTCCAGCATCCAGCTGCCCAGCCTGCCGAAAGATCAATGCGTGGTGGACGCCGCCGGTGTGCTGAGCGACAGCACCACCTCGGAGCTCGAGACCCTCAACGCACAGCTCTCTTCCAGCTGCGACGGCGCACAGATCGGCGTGCTGACCGTGGACTACACCGGCAGCGCCACCACCGAGGACTACGCCACTGAAGCCTTCAACACCTGGGGCATCGGCAGTTCCAGCAAGAACAACGACGTACTCATCCTGCTGGTGATGCAGTCGGACCAGTACGCCGACGGTGACTACTATCTGACCTACGGTGACGGCTTCCGCAGCACCATGCTGGCCGACCAGGCAAGCACCCTCGTGCAGACCATGGAGGACGATTTCGCCGCCAAGAAGTACGACGCCGCCGTCCTCACCTGCGCCACCAATGTGGCCAATACCATCGCAGAGGTGTACGGGGTCACTCTGAGCGGCGGGACCATCTATTCCGACGGCTCTGACACCCAGACCACCCGGCCCTCTGTCGAGCCCGTCCCGCCCCAGAAGCACTACTCCATCTGGGAAAACTTTATCGGCGGCATTTTCTCCATGCTTGCTTATATCATCCTGTTTATCGCAGTTTTCTTTATCTTTATCACCCCTCTCGGCCACTCCTTCGGCTGGTTCTGGGGGCCGTTTGGCTGGTTCGGCGCACGGCGTTGGCACAGAGGCCCGCGCCCTCCCCGCGGCCCTTACGATGACTTCGGCCCCGGCGGTGGTTTTTATGGCGGCCCTCGCGGCCCGAGAGGCCCACGGGGGCCGCGTCCTCCCCGCGGCGGCGGCTTCGGTGGAAGCGGCTTTGGCGGTATGGGCGGCGGCTCCGGTTTTGGCGGAGCCGGGCGCGGCGGCGGCAGCTTCGGCGGCTTCGGCGGCATGGGCGGCGGCAGCAGCCACGGCGGCGGAGCCGGACGCGGACGCTGATTCGATAACTAAAAAGGCACCGTGCTTCGAGCAGAAGCACGGTGCCTTTTGCTTTATTTCGGCTGGTTACTGTCCTTGATGAACTTCATAATACAGCATCCCATCACGATGACAGGAAGCACGATTCGCAGGCCCATCGGGTCGTCCCAGCTGATGAACTCGTCTATAAAGTACCCTGCGAGCCATGCCGCCAGTGTAAAAACGGTTGCCCATCCATAACTCATATTACCGCCTCCAATCTTACTTGATGCAGCTCGAGCAGGGGCTGTAGCCTGCGGCCACGGCCTCATCATAGCTGGAGAAGAGGATCTGGTTCTTCTCTGCCGGGAGGTTGGCGCAGCTGGGCAGATGGAACTTTTTGCTGTTCACGTTGCCGATGTACGCCTGCTGGGCCGTGCTGGATGCTGCCGGGTCAGTGGGGTTCAGCTCAGCGTCGGTGGCAAAGTGTTCCGTTGCCACCGTGTAGTTCTGGCCGTCGCTGCCGATGGTGATGGTGCCTTGCAGGTCGGTGCGGTAGACGTCCACCTTTGCGTCCCGCAGGATGCTTAACGTCTCCTCGTGGGGGTGGCCGTACTTGTTGCCTGTGCCGCAGGAGATGACGCCCATTTCGGGCAGCACTGCGTTCAGAAACAGGTAGCTGGTGCTGGTGCTGGAGCCGTGGTGCCCTACCTGCAGCACATCGGCTTTCAGGTTGGCACCGCTGTTTACAAGGTCAGTCTCGGCGGTATTTTCCATGTCGCCGGTCAGCAGAAAGCTGGTGACGCCGTAGTCGATGCGCAGCACCAGCGAGGTGTTGTTGGTCTCGCTGTACTGCGTTACCGGGCCCAGCAGGGTAACGGTGGCGCTGCCCAGCGGCCAGACGGTGCCCACGGAGGGCACTTCCAGCTGCAAGCCCTGCTGCTGGGTGTACTTGACAAAATCGTTGAAGCATTTGGTGCTGCCCTCGGTCACAGGGCTGTAAGCGTGCCCCGCCGGGAATTTTGCCATTACGGCGGCAAGCCCGCCTACATGGTCCTCGTGGGCGTGAGAGCAGAACACATATTGCAGCTGCTCGACCCCCTGACTCTGCAAGTAGGAGACTACCAGACTGCCGTCGTCCACATTGCCGCCGTCGTAGAGCATGAACTGTCCGTCACACTCCACCAGCACGCTCAGCGCCTGCCCCACGTCGATGAAGTGCATCTGGAAGGCGGCGTCCTGCCCGTCGGAAGGCGTCGTTTCGGTCTGAGAAGCTGCCGGGTTCGGCATGACGTCGCCGCTGCCTCCCGGGACGATGGAAGAGGTGTCACAGCCCACGAGGCCCAGCGCAAGGGCTGCGGCCAGCGCCAGCGCAGCGAGGCGGCTCATGAGCGTTTGAGCGGTCACTTTTTCTTTTTTGAAGTTTTCCACGATGTATTCTCTTTCTGTTGATTGCTTTTCGGTTTATGCGCAGGAGCCGAATGGGGCGCAAAACGTGCGCCGGGGCTGGGCTGACGGCCTGCCGGGGCGGCGGAGCGGCTCTGCGGCTTGCCGCCCTTTCCTCTGGGCCGGACGGTGTAGGTGCCGTCGCTGTGGATGGTCACATCGGCGGCCTCGGCTCTGCGGGCCGAACGCTGGACCGCAATGCGGCCCTCAGCGGGAACCAGCAGGGGGATGAGGTCTTCGCGGTGGGTCATTTTCAGCGCCTTGATGACCTTTTCGGCGTTGCGGGGCTCATAATACTGGAGCAGGGCGCGCTGAAGCGCCTTGCCCTCAGCGGTCTTTTCCACAAACACCGGCTTCAAAGTGTAGGGGTCGAGGCCGGTGTAGAACATACAGGTGCTCACGGTGCCGGGCGTGGGATAAAAATCCTGCACCTGCTCGGGGCGCATATGGTTCTTGTAGAGGTATTCGGCCAGATAGACGGCATCCTTGAGGGTGCTGCCCGGGTGGCTGGACATGAGATACGGCACGAGGTACTGCTTTTTTCCTGCCTTCCTGCTCAGCTCGTAGAACTTATCCTTGAACTTGTTGAAGGTTTCGATCGGCGGCTTGCCCATGTAGGCGAGGGTGTTGGGGGCGCAGTGCTCCGGCGCGACTTTCAGCTGGCCGGAAACGTGGTACTCCACCAGCTCCTTAAAGAAAGTGTCATCGGGGTCGGCCATCAGGTAATCGAAGCGGATGCCGCTGCGGATGAACACCTTCTTGACGCCGGGCAGCTCCCGGACGCGACGGAGGATTTTCAGGTAATCGCTGTGGTCCACGATCATGTGGGAACAGGTGGTGGGGGCGAGGCAGTGCTTGCCGCCGTTGCACATACCCCGCAGCATCTGCTCGCGGCAGGATGGGAAACGGAAGTTGGCGGTGGGGCCGCCGATGTCGTGGATGTAGCCCTTGAAATCCGGCTCGTGGGTCATCCGCTCTGCTTCGGCCACGATGCTGTCGGCGCTGCGGCTGGTGACGCGTCGGCCCTGATGCAGCTGGATGGCGCAGAAATTGCAGCCGCCGAAGCAGCCGCGGTTCTGGATGATGGAGAACTGCACCTCGCGGATGGCAGGCACACCGCCCATGGCCTCGTAGATGGGGTGGTAGCGGCGGGTGTAAGGCAGGGCGTAGACCTTATCCAGCTCCCAGCGGACGAGGGGCTTTGCGGGGATGTTCTGCACGAGGTACTTCTCGCTCTGCTTCTGGACGATGATATTGCCGCTGACGACGTCCTGATTGTCCATCTGGATGCGGCAGGCTTTCGCATAAGCCACCTTATCGGAGGCGACCTTCCTGAAGCCCGCGCACTCCACATACCGCTCGGGCAGGTGGTCGAAGTCGGTCAGGTAGCAGGTGCCGTCCACATCGGTGATGCTCTCCACCGGCTCCCCTGCCGCCAGACGGCGGGCAATTTCCACGGTCTGGTGTTCACCCATGCCGAAGCTGATGATGTCCGCGCCAGAGTCCTCGGCGATGCTGGGCAGGACGGTGTCCAGCCAGTAGTCGTAGTGGGCAAAGCGGCGGAGCGATGCTTCCAGACCGCCCAGAATGACGGGCAGGTCGGGGTATGCCTGCTTGGCAAGTCTGGTGTAGACGGTGGCGCTGCGGTCGGGCCGTGCGCCGCCCTTGCCGCCGGGCGAATACTCGTCCTCCGCGCGGGGGATCTTTGCGACGGAATAGTGACTCACCATGCTGTCCACATTGCCGCCGCCGATGAAGAAGCCGTACTTCGGCTTTCCGAACCGCTTGAAGTCCTCGCAGTCGGTGTAGCGGGGCTGGGCCAGCACGCCCACCTTGTAGCCCTCGGCTTCCAGCAGGCGGCTGATGATGGCGGTGCCAAAGCTGGGGTGGTCCACATAGGCGTCGCCGCCCACCACCACGAAGTCCAGCTGGTCCCATCCCCGGGCCTCCATGTCGGCCCGGCTGATGGGGAGAAATTCGGTGTAATGTTCCATAGTTATCCTTTTTCTTTCATTATGCCTGCCCTATACAGCAGGGCTCTATTGCTTCCGAAATCAAAAATTCTATTCCTATTCATCCAGCGTGAGCCTGTCCGGTACGCCAGTGGCTTCCCTGGTAGGGGAGCTGGCAAAGCCGTCCGGCTTTGACTGAGAGGTTATTCATCCGGCTGATTCATCTGCATTTCCAGCCACTGCTGGCGGCTGATGAGGACAGCGCGGGGCTTTGCGCCCTCGTAGGGGCCGATAATGCCCTTTTCTTCCATCTCGTCCATGATGCGGGCGGCGCGGGCATAACCCAGCTTGCAGCGGCGCTGCAGCAGGCTGGTAGACGCCTGGCCGGCGTCGATGACCACCTCCACGGCCTGCTTGAGCATCGGGTCACTGCCGCCCTCCTCGTCGGAGTCGGCAGAGCTGCTGCCCTTCTTGCCGTCCTGGATGGCGTGTTTTTCCATAGCCTCTATCATGGCTTCGTCGTACTGGACGGTGGCGCTCTTCTTGATGAAGTCCAGCACACGGCTGATCTCCTCATCCCGCACAAAGGTACCCTGGATACGGGTGGGCTTGGGTGCGCCCACGGGCATGAAGAGCATATCGCCCATGCCCAGCAGCTTTTCGGCACCGGCACCGTCGAGGATGGTGCGGCTGTCCACCTGACTGGACACGGCGAAGGCGATGCGGCTGGGGATATTGGCCTTGATGAGGCCGGTGATGACGTCCACGCTGGGGCGCTGGGTCGCCACGATGAGGTGCATACCGGCGGCGCGGGCCTTCTGGGCGATGCGGCAGATGGAGTCTTCGACATCCTTGCCGACGACCATCATCAAATCGGCCAGCTCGTCGATGATGATGGCGATATAGGGCATCTTCTCGAGGTTCGGGTCCGTTGCAGCCAGCTTATTGAAGGACTTGATGTCGCGGACGTTGTTCTCCGCGAAGAGGTGGTAGCGGCGCTCCATCTCCTGCACTGCGCCGCCCAGTGCGCCGGCCGCCTTGCGGGGCTCGGTGACGACGGGCATCAGCAGGTGGGGGATGCCGTTGTACTCAGCCAGCTCGACGACCTTGGGGTCGATGAGCAGGAGCTTGACGTCCTCGGGGCTGGAGCGGAACAACAGGCTCATGATGATGCTGTTGACACAGACCGATTTACCGCTGCCGGTGCTGCCCGCGATGAGCAGATGGGGCATCTTGCACAGGTCGGCCACCTGGGCCACACCGGCGATGTCCTTGCCCAGCGCAATGCCCATCGGCGAGGTCATCCGCAAAAAGCTCTGGCTCTCAAAGACGCTGCGGATGTAGACCGGCGTTTTCTTATGGTTCGGCACCTCGATGCCCACGGCAGGCTTGCCGGGGATGGGTGCCTCCATGCGGACATCGGCCACCGCCAGGTTCAGGGCGATGTCGTCCGCCAGCGAAGTGATGCGGCTTATCTTGACACCCGCCATGGGCTGGACTTCATACCGGGTGACCGACGGGCCGCGGGAAATATCCAGCACACGGGTGCGGACGCCGAAACTTTCCAGCGTGTCCACCAGCTTCTGGGCGTTGGCTTTCAGCTCGTCTTCCGCGCCGGAGTCGCTTTCCTCCGGGGCGCGCTCGAACAGCTCGATGGACGGGTACTGATACTGGAAGCTCTCCTCCGTCTCCGCCTCTTCGGCGGGGGCGTTCGCGGCCTGCTCCTCGGAGACAGCAGGCTTTTCCATGGCGGCTGCCACCAGCGTGTTGAGGTCTTTTTCCTCCACCGGGTCGCTGGTGATGCTGATCCAGCCGTCCTCATCCGGCTCAGAGCGGAACGCCACCGCATTCTCGGCGCTGACCGGCTGCGGGGCCGGTTCCGGAGTCGGGGTCAAATCATAGAGCGGGATGCCGAAAGAGAGCGGCGGCTCAGGTGCGGGCTGCTGTTCCGGCTCTTCTGCCGGGGCAGCGGGCGTGACGGTAGGTGTCACCGTCGGCTCGGGCTGGGCCGTGAAGAAGTCCTCAGCGGCAGTATCCACAGCGTCCGGGACGATGGGAGTCACGGTGGCGCGGATGGGCGCACGGCGGAGCGGGTCCATGCCGAAGGTGCCGCCGGGGCCGAGGATGATGGGCTCGATAGGCTCACTGCCGCCCTCGGTGACGGTGGTATGGTCAGGGCCTAAGTCAATATCAAAGGGCGCACGAGGCCGGGACTTTTCCACCTGTACGGGGGCAGGCTCGGGCTGAGGCGGGGTCTGCGCTTCCGGTGCGGGCGCAGGGGCAGGCTCCGCCTGTTCGCCGCCCTGCATCACCTGATGGCCCCAGTGGAAGACGCCAGCCAGCCAGCCGGGAGGCTGGATATGGAAGGCGGGCGCGGCAGGCTCTTCGCCGCCGTAGTAGTCCTCGCCTTCGCCCACTTCGTCTTCCGGCAGGTCGTCGTCATAGTCTTCATATTCCTCTGCCGCGGCCTCCTCAGCGGCGCGTTCTGCCAGACGCTCAGCCCGGCGGGCGGCATTCTGCTCGTGGACGGCAAGGCCCTTTTCGTGGACGCTGCCGCCCACGTTGCAGAGCCACTGCCAGCACTCGGCGGGCGTAACGTCAAAAATGTACAGACTGGCGCAGGCCGCCAGCGCCGCCATGACCAGATTGGCGGCGGGTCTGCCGCAGAGCAGCAGGAGCGTCCCGCCCAGCACAGCGCCCAGCGCACCGCCCGAGAGCCATGCGCTCATACCATTATGATAACAGGCGGCAGTCATCTGCGCGGCGGTCTGGTCGGTGGGGATGTCAGAAAAGACGATAACCGTGCCGCTGGCGAAGATGAGCCCCAGCACCAGCTTTGCGATATGGGGCAGAAGGTCTTCGCCCCGGGTGTAGAGGATGGCCAGATAGCACAGCGCTGCGCCCAGCACGAAACTTCCGCAGCCGAACACGCCGAACAGGACATCGTGCATCGTGCGCCAAGCCGAGCTGCCCGGCACGAAAGCCAGCGCCATGAGCACCAGCCCCGCAAACAGGGTGATGAGCCCCGCGGGCATCCGGTCCTGTGTCCGGTTCTTGCGGCGCGAGGCTGTGCTGCGCCCGGAGGTCTTGCGTTTTCTCTTTGCCATGTTTCCTAAAACCCGTTCCTTATTTTATATCATGAAGCAGGGCGCGCTCAGGGCGGCTCTGTCGGTGACGATGGAAGAATTTCGATACTACTCGATTCTTTCATTGTACCACGGGAAAAGTCAAATGGCAATTTATTTCCCCTCGATTTCTCGGTAGAGCCATGCCAGCGCGTCCGACAGCCCGCCCAGCTCGTCGATAAGCTTTTCCCGCACGGCTTTTCGGCCATCCAGCACGGTACCCACGTCCATGACCAGCTCGCCCGTGCGCATCATCAGCTCGGTGTACCGCTTCTCCGAGATGCCGCTGTGGGACGCCACGAAGCCGGTGATGCGCTCCTGCATCTGCTCGAACCAGCGCATGGTCTGGGGCACGCCCAGTATCATGCCGGAATGGCGGACGGGGTGGACCGTCATGGTGGCAGTAGGCACGATGAAGCTCCGCTGGGCGCTGACGGCCAGCGGGATGCCGATGGAGTGGCCCCCGCCCAGCACCACCGCCGCACTGGGCTTGGAGATGCTGGCGATGAGCTCCGCCAGCGCAAGCCCCGCCTCCACATCCCCGCCCACCGTATTGAGCAGGACCAGCAGGCCCTCGATGGCGGGGTCCTCCTGCACGGCCACCAGCTGGGGGATGACGTGCTCATACTTGGTGGTCTTCTGGCCCTGAGGCGCTTCCACATGGCCCTCCACCTGCCCGATGACCGTCAGGCAGTGGATGGCGTGAGCTCCCCGGGTACGGTAAACGCTGCCCATATCCTCGATCTGCTCTTTTTCCAGCCGCTGCTGCTCCACGGGGATGTTCTTCTCTTCTTGTGACATTCTGCGTATCCTCCTTTTTGCTTCATTTCAGCTTGTCCGGCATTCCTGCCGGTTATACTTCGGCAAAGATTTCTTTTCTTTCTCAAAAAAATGTGCCAAATGGTTTGACATTCTGTCTTCGCGCTGTATACTTTATACTAGAGATAAGATTGTCAAATATGTATCATTATTGTACAAGAAAGTACAAATCTTTTGCCGGAGCACTCTGCCGCTGCGCACTTCTCCCCGGCAATGCTGCGGATAAAAAGAAAGGAGACCCCCCTATGAACACTCCCGGCAAAGCTTCTCTGCCCGTCATCAAGCGCCTGCCCAAATACTATCGCTACCTGCGCACCCTGAAGAACGACGGCATCACCAGCATCTCGTCCCGTGAGCTGGCCGCCCAGATGGGTACCACTGCCTCTCAGGTGCGGCAGGACTTCAACTGCATCGGCGACGTGAATGGCCGTCAGGGCATCGGCTACTCGGTGGAGAACCTGCTGAGCATCCTTGAGCATCTGCTCTTTGGCAACGGCGACCTCCTGCCCACCATCCTTATTGGCTGCGGCCGTCTGGGCAAGGCTGTGAGCCGCTTCATCACCACCGACACCAACGGCTACAAGCTCATCGCCGCCTTCGACAATGCCCCCGACGAGGTAGGCAAAGAGATCAACGGCATCCAGATTTTACACATTGATGAGCTGGAAGCTTTCTGCGCCGAGCACCACCCCGAGGTGGCTGTGCTCTGTCTGCCCCGCAGCGGCGCAGAGGAGATCAGCGGCCGTCTGGTGGCTCTGGGCATTCAGGGCTTCTGGAACTTCTCCCACTACGATCTGTCTGTCTCCTACCCCGACGTGGTGGTGGAGAACGTCCACCTCGGCGACAGCCTGATGAGCCTGGGCTATCGGCTGCGCAATCAGGACTGAGCACATACTATCAATAATACAGGCCCTCTCCGTCAGGCTTTGGCTGAGAGAGTCCTTTCATGAGGAGACTTTTTCGACATGGCAAAGCTTTATTTCCGTTACGGCGCAATGAACAGCGGCAAGAGCACCGCGCTGATGCAGGTGGCCCACAACTACGAGGAGCAGGGGATGCGGGTGCTCATCCTCAAGCCGAAGGTGGACACCAAGGGCAGCGGCGACCTCGTGAGCCGTCTGGGCGTCCGCCGCCCTGCCGACCTGCTGGTGCCGCCGGACATGGACCTGGTGGAGGCCGTCCGGGCCGCCAGCAGCGAGGGTCGGCCTCTGGCCTGTGTGCTCTGTGACGAGAGCCAGTTCCTCACTGCCGAGCAGGCCGAGCAGCTGTTCATGGTGACGGTAGAGCTGAACATCCCCGTCATCTGCTACGGCCTGCGCTCCGACTTCTCCCTCAAGGGCTTCCCCGGCTCCACCCGGCTTCTGGAGCTGGCCCACACCATCGAGGAGATGAAGACCATCTGCACCTGCGGCCGCAAGGCCACCTGCAACTGCCGCAAGGTCAACGGCCGCTTCGTCTTTGAGGGCGAACAGGTAGCCATCGACCTTGAGAACGACGTCCAGTACGTCAGCATGTGTCCCCAGTGCTATTTCCGGGAGCGCAGCGCCTTCTACGCCGCCCGCCGGTGACTCTTTTTCCTGATTTTATGCCGTCCGCACGCCGGACGGCATTTTTGTATCTTTTCTGCATCCGTGATATATCAGTCGCGCCCCAATTCGCGCGTTTTTTGCACTATTGATATATCAGCTCAGGGTCGGAACTTTCTGTTATCGTCGCTTTTGATGTATACAACGCTCTTTCAACAAATTCTGCCTCGGCTACAAAATTCTTGCAATTCAGGCCAATCTTCTCCTGTTGCATCCCAGTTTTCTATGCAAATCGTTGAAGTATACAAGTTGCACAGTTTTTCGGTCCAAGTTTATTCATTATGGCAATGACGTCAAAACCGGGCAAAAAATAAGCGCAATATTTGTACGTTTTCTGCCGTTATCACTACAATTTGCATCTTTCTTTTTTTTCTTGCCTTTGGTATCATATTTGTATACAACGGATGCTTTGCAGAGGCATCCATGCAAGAAGATGTTTTCTACATAGGAGGAGAACGAAAATGAGCAAGGCAATTTCTCGTCGTGACTTTCTGAAGGTCTCTGGCGCTGTGGGTGCTGCCGGCCTGCTGGCCGCCTGCGGCGGCTCCAGCAACACTGGTTCTACCGCCACTTCCACCGCTGCTTCTTCCGCAGCAGCTTCTGTGGCCGGTCTGTCTTCTGACCCCGTCACCCTGACCATGAGCTGGTGGGGCGGCGAGTCCCGTCACAATGCTTACCAGGAGGCCATCAAGGCTTTCTCTGCTGAGCACAGCACCATCACCGTCAACCCCACCTTCGCTGCATGGTCCGGCTGGGAGGACACCATGTCCACCAAGTTCGCAGGCGGCGTCGCTGAGGATGTCTGCCAGATCAACTGGAACTGGCTGTACAACTACTCCAAGAGCGGCCAGACCTTCATCGACCTGAACAGCGTCTCCGACTATCTGGACCTGACCCAGTGGGACGAGGCCAAGCTGGCTGCCTGCAACGTGGCAAACGCCCAGCAGTGCGTGCCTGTCTCCATGACCGGCCGTATCTTCTACTGGAACAAGACCACCTTCGACAAGGCCGGCATCTCCTTCCCCACCACTCTGGACGAGCTGATGGCTGCCGGCAAGACCTTCCAGGAGAAGCTGGGCGATGACTACTATCCCCTGCACCTGGGCGCATACGACCGTATGATCCTGATGGTCTTCTACCTCGAGTCCAAGTACGGCAAGGACTGGGCAGACCCCACCACCTCTACCCTGAACTACGACGCTGACCAGATCGCTGAGGGCATCGACTTCATCAAGAGCCTGGTGGATGGTCACGTCATCATGAGCCTGCCCACCTACTACGGCTCCAACGGCGACAACGCCGCTCACCAGTCCACCGAGTGGATTACCGGCAAGCTGGCCGGCTGCTTCGAGTGGGACTCCTCCGCTACCAAGTACGCTGACGCTCTGGACGAGGAGAACAAGGCTGGCTTCACCGTGGGCGAGGAGATCAAGTTCGGCGATTACAACGGCGGCTTCTCCAAGGTCTCCATGGGTCTGGCCATCACCAAGACCTGCGAGCATCCCGCAGAGGCAGCTACCCTCATCAACTTCCTGCTGAACGAGGAGAAGGGCGCTTCCATCATGGGTTCTGAGTGCGGCATCCCCGCCTCCAAGGCTGGTCTGGCTGCTGCTCAGGCTGCCGGCGCCGTCAAGGAGCTGGTCGCTGAGGCAAACGGCAAGGTCATGGCCTTCGTTTCCAACCAGCTGGACCCCCTGTTCGAGTCCAACGACCTGAAGGCTACCGGCACCGGCATCTATCAGGAAGTGTTCGACACTCTGGATTACGACAATGCTTCCGGCGCTGACCTGGTCGATACCCTGCTGGACGGCATGGAGTCTGTCGGCTACTCCGTCTAATTTCCGCCTCACGGACTTTTTGCGGCCCGCACACGCGCGGTGTTGACACAGGCCGCCCCGCATAAAGGAGTCTTGCAAGGGGCATCCCTTCCACCTACGGACGGATGCCCCTTTTTTGCAAGACGGTGATGACATTTTTTTGACAAAAATGTGTCCAAACTATTGTGCGGCGTACGAGACATATCCTTATAAAAGGAGGATTCCCGGATGAAAGAAAGCAAAGCGCCCTCTCTCGGGCGTACCCCGGCCCAGAAGTTTTTTGACAAATGGCAGGGCCTGTTCTACCTGATCCCCTGGATCATCGGCTTCGTCGTCTTTAAGGCCATTCCGTTCGGCCAGTCTCTGTACTACAGCTTTACGGATATGGACTTCTTCAACGGCATCCATCAGTATGGCATCATGAACTATGTGGACGCCTTTACCACTCCCAAGATCACCAAGGCGCTCATCACCACCTTCAAGTACAGCTTCATCACTGTGCCTCTGAAGCTGGTCTTCGCACTGTTCATCGCCTACATCCTGAACTTCAAGATTGCCTGCGTGAACGTGTTCCGCACCGTCTACTACATTCCCTCCATCCTCGGCGGCTCTGTTGCTATCGCCGTGCTGTGGAAGGCCGTGTTCCGTGATGACGGTCTGGTCAACACCCTCATCCGTATGCTGACCTTCGGCCACTTCCAGGGTCCTTCCTGGCTGAGCGACCCCGGCTACGCACTGTGGATCATCTGCTTCCTGCGTATCTGGCAGTTCGGCTCCGCCATGGTGCTGTTCCTCGCCGCTCTGAAGGGCGTGCCGGCCGACCTGTACGAGGCTGCCACCATCGACGGCGCTGGCAAATGGAAACAGTTCTTCTCCATCACCGTCCCGATGATCACCCCCATCATCTTCTACAACCTGGTCACTCAGATCTGCCAGGCTTTCCAGGAGTTCAATGGCCCGTTCATCATCACCAACGGCGGTCCCCGCGGTTCCACCACCCTCATCTCCATTCTGGTCTACAACTACGCATTCAAGTCCAACCAGATGGGCATGGCTTCCGCACTGGCATGGATCATGTTCGTCATCGTCTGCATCCTGACGATCATCGCCTTCACCAGCCAGAAGAAGTGGGTCTACTACTCGGATGAAAGGTAAGGTGTGACAGTATGGGAATGAAAGCTTCTAACGCCATCGCGACGTTTTTCAAGTACTTCGTCCTGATCCTGGTGGGCCTCATCATGATCTATCCCCTGCTGTGGATGATCAGCGCCACCTTTAAGGACAACAGCGAGATCTTTGCAGGCATCGGCCTGTGGATCAAGAACCCCACTCTGGAGGGCTACAAGAACGCGCTGAACAACTTCGGCGGTTCCATCAACATCCTGCAGGCCATGCTGAACACTTACAGCTACGTTCTGCCCAAGGTCATCTGCACCGTGGTCTCCTCCTGCATTGCAGCTTACGGCTTTGGCCGCTTCGACTTCCCGGGCCGGAAGATCCTGTTCAGCATCATGCTGGCCACCCTGTTCCTGCCTCAGGTCGTCCTGAACGTGCCTCAGTTCCTGCTGTACACCAAGTTCGGCTGGGTCAACAGCCCGTTCTATCTGGCCATCTGGGTCCACTGCGCATTCGCAACTGAGACCTATTTCGTCTACCAGCTGGTGCAGTTCATGCGCAACGTCCCCCGCGACCTGGACGAGGCTGCCGCCATCGACGGCTGCTCCTCCTTCCAGACCCTGTACAAGGTCATCGTCCCGATGCTGATGCCCGCTCTGGTGTCCTGCGCACTGTTCCAGTTCATGTGGAGCTGCAACGACTTCATGGGTCCCCTGCTTTACGTCCAGACCCCTGCAAAGTACCCCATGTCCCTGTTCGTCAAGCTGTCCATGGACGGTGATACGGGCTTTGCCTGGAACCGTATTCTGGCCCTGTCCCTGATCTCTATCCTGCCGCAGCTCATCGTGTTCTTCTGCGCACAGGATCAGTTCGTCGAAGGTATCTCCGCCGGTGCTGTCAAGGGCTAAGCTGAAGCCCCCGCCGCTCGGATAATCCCGACAAACATGAATGCCCCCTGTGCCTCTTCCCGTAGAGAGGACGCAGGGGGCATTTTTTGCGGAGGTATCAACCTCTCAGTCTCGCTATCGCTCGACAGCTCCCCTACCGAGGGGAGCCTCTGGCGAAGAGGTGAAGCTTTATGAAATGCCAAGGCCTCTCCTCGATAGGAGAGGTGGCACGCCGTCAGGCGTGACGGAGAGGTTTATTTCCTACTTTTTCTATATTGCAGCGGCCCGACGCCCATCGTCTCCCGAAAAACGCGGCGGAAGTGGGCCGCAGAGGCGAAACCGGTCTGCTCGGCCACGCTGCCGATGCTCAGCTCTGTCGTTTCCAGAAGCTTCTGTGCCGCCTCGATGCGGCGGGCGTTGATGTAGTCCACGATGGACTGCCCCGTCACCCGCCGGAACAGCCGGCTCAGATAGTAGGGCGAGATGTAGAATCGCGCTGCCACCTCGGTGAGGGAAAGCTTCTGCTGGTAGTTTGCCGCAAGGTAGGCGCATATCTGCTCCACCGTCTCGTTGCGGGGGCGGGCATCGGCGGCGCTCTGCGCCCGGTGCTCCTGCTCCACATAGTGGAGCGTCAGTGCCAGATACAGCCCGCCGGGATACTCCGGCTCGCCCATGGCGCCCCGCATCATCTCCAGCAGCGTCCGCAGACGGCTGGCCCACTGGACGCTGCCGTAAAGGACCATCTGACTTCCCGGTGCAAAAAGGCGGAGGAAATCTTCGCCGGTGGCGTTCTTCATCTCGTGGAGCACTGCCAGCGGGAACTCGCACCCCAGCATTTCCGGCTGGGTGTGGCCTGCCTGCGATACCACCCACGCCCCTGGCCCCAGCAGCAGTGCGCAGCCGGGGCTGACCAGGAGCGACATGTCCCCGCACTGGACCGTGCAGCTGCCGCCTGAAAACAGAACGATATGGCACATCTCGGCAGGCAGCTCGAGCCGCCCGCCGGCCAGCTTGAGCGCTCCCGCCGTGATCTTCGCGTTGAGTTTTTCCCGTTCGGCGCGCATCCGCCCTTCCCCCTTCTTGCTATGCCTGCCCCGCCGGGGCAGTGCTCTGATATTCTTATCTCCAGTGTACCATGCCCGCCCTCTGCGGGCAAGCCGCAAATCTACGCAAATAACTCAGGAGGCTGTAAAAATGAATCTGTCTCTCATCCGTTCTATGACCCGCAGCGCCGTCTTCGAGCTGGAAAATGGCAAGTGCTTCCGCCCGGAGCACCCCTTCGCCGTGGCTCTGAACGGCAAGACCATTTACGAAAGCTGCAACACCAACGTGTTCTCCCTCTTTTCCCTGACTCCGTCCACCACCTACACCGTGGAGGTAGACACCGAGGGTGAGCACCTGAAACTGGATTTCACCACCGAGGCCGAGAGCTTCTTTGTGGACGCATCCCGCTATGGCCTCGTCGCCGATGGCGAGACCGACAACACCGGCAGGCTGCAGGCTGCTCTTTCCACCTGCCCCAGGGGCGGCACGGTATATGTCCCCGCTGGCCGCTACCGCACCGCCAGCCTCTTCATGAAGAGCTGCACCACCCTCTACCTCGAGAAGGGTGCTGTGCTGCTGGGCGACAATGACCGCACCCACTACCCCATCCTGCCTGGCGTCATCCCCAGCGAGAACGAAGTGGACGAATACTACCTCACCGGCTGGGAGGGCAACCCGCTGAACAGCTTTGCGGGCCTGCTGAACATCACCCAGGTGCATGACGTCGTCGTCACCGGTGAAGGCACACTGGACTGCGACGCCCAGAACGGCGACTGGTGGGTCGATCCCAAGGTCAAGCGCATCGCATGGCGTCCCCGCGCCGTGGCGATGGTGGACAGCGAGAACGTCTGCCTCCACGGCATCACCGTGCAGAACAGCTACTCCTGGACCATCCACCCCATCTTCGTCAAACACCTCGACCTGCTGAACTTCAACATCAACAATCCCTACAACGCCCCCAACACCGACGGCATCGACCCCGAAAGCTGCGAGTACATCCGCATCATCGGCGTGAACATCCACGTCGGTGACGACTGCATCGCCATGAAGGCCAGCAAGGTCTTCCTCGGCATGAAGCTCAAGAAGAGCTGCGAGCACACCGTCATCCGCAACTGCCTGCTGGACAAGGGCCACGGCGGCATCGTCATCGGCAGCGAGATGAGCGGCGGCGTCAAGGACATGGTGGTCACCCAGTGCCTCATGGACCACACCGACCGCGGCCTCCGCGTCAAGACCCGCCGCGGCCGCGGCAACACCGCCGTCATCGACGGTCTGGTGTTCCGCAACGTGGAGATGCGGGGCGTCAAGGCTCCCTTCGTCATCAATATGTTCTACTTCTGCGACCCGGACGGCCACAGCCCCTATGTCCAGTGCCGCGAGGCTCTGCCCGTGGACGAGTACACCCCGAAGCTCGGCACCCTGACCATGGAAGACATCGTGGCCACCGACGCACAGTTTGCGGGCTGCTACTTTGACGGCCTGCCCGAGCAGCCCATCGAGGGCGTCTCCATGAAGAACGTCACCATCACCTTCGACCCCGACGCAAAGGAGGGTCAGGCTGCCATGGCCGACAACCGCCCGCTGGTCAAGAAGCTGGCCATCTACGCCGAGAACGTCAAGAACATCGAGCTGCACAACGTCAAGATCGAGGGCTACGAGGGCGAGCGCCTGCGCTTTGCCAACGTCGGCCATTTTGAGGAGGACTAAGCCATGACTCATGAAGAGATTTTGTCCATGCTGGGCGATTATGTGGACTACCTCATCGCCAATTCCAGCGCCGAGGCACCCATGTGGAACATCGAGAAGGTCCGCAGCGGCAAGCCCAACAAGTGGAACTACATCGACGGCTGCATGATCACCGCCTGCCTGAGCCTGTATAAGACCACCGGCGACGAGAAGTATCTGAAATTTTCCAGGGATTTCATCGACTGGTTCGTGCAGGAAGACGGCTCCATCAAGACCTACGACCCGAAGGAGTACAACCTCGACAACGTGAATCAGGGCAAAAACCTGTTCATCCTCTACGACATCTTCGGCGACGAGAAGTACCGCAAGGCCATCGACACCATCCGCAGCCAGCTGCTCACCCAGCCCCGCACCAAGGAGGGCAACTTCTGGCACAAGGACATTTATCCGTGGCAGGTCTGGCTGGACGGCACCTACATGGCCCAGCCCTTCTATATGGAGTACGAGACCCGCTACAACAAGATGCAGGGCTGCATCGACAGCTACAAGCAGTTCATGAACATCAAGAAGCACATGCGGGATGAGAAGACCGGCCTGTACTACCACGGCTACGACGAGAGCCGCCAGATGTACTGGGCCGACCCCGTCACCGGCTGCAGCCCCAACTTCTGGCTGCGGGCCATGGGCTGGTTCATGGTGGCGATGGTGGACGTGCTGGAGCGGATGGATGAGCAGCTGTACAACGAGTACCGCGGCATCATGGCGATGTTCAAGCAGACCATTGAGGACGTCCACAAGTTCCAGGACGAGGAGACCGGCATGTTCTGGCAGGTGATGGACCACCCCGGCGTCGAGGGCAACTACCTCGAGACCAGCGGCACGGCCCTCTTCGCCTACGCCGTGCTCAAGGGCGTGCGTCTCGGCTACCTGCCCAAGCGGATGGCCGCATGGGCCGAGAAAGCCTTCTACGGCACCTGTGACAAGTATCTGAGCAAGAACCCGGACGGCAGCCTGCAGCTGGACGGCATCTGCCTCGTGGCCGGCCTCGGCGGCAAGGACCACCGCGACGGCTCGCTGGCTTACTATTTCAGTGAGCCAGTGGTCTGCAACGACGCAAAGGGCGTCGGCCCGCTGGTGCTGGCCTATACCGAGATGATAGCACGGAAGTAAGAAAGACCGTATCGCGCAAGAAAGCGCCCCGGCTCCCTCACTGCACGAGGGAGCCGGGGCGCTTTTTGATGAGGTCCATTTTTTATTAGCCGCTTAACTTAACGGCATTGGCCGGATGGCTCGTTTTGCTTATTTGTTTTTTACCAGCAGCGCCTGATAGGGCTTCAGTTCCACATCCGCCAGCCAGACGGAAGCTCCATCTGCGGTGTGATACTTGCCGCCCAGAGCGTCCAGACCGGCTCCTGCCGGGTACTCGGTAAAGTTGAACAGTCCCACCAGCGTTTCCTCGCCGCGCTTGCGTACCAGCGCCAGCACACCGGGGTTGTGGCTGTCCCATGTGGTCACCCACGCATCCGGGGCAAAGCAGGGGTCTGCCCGCATTTGGCGCAGCTGCTCCATGCCCTGCCACAACTTGTTTTGCAGCGTGCCTTTTTGGGTGCGCTGTTTGGCATCCTCCCAGTTGAACTTGCTGCGATGCAGATTGCGGCTGTCCTCCACACGGTCAGGGTCGTTTTTGTAATCCCAGCCGTTGCACTGGGCGATCTCGTCCCCGCAGTTCAGCATGGGGAAGCCCTGCAAGAATGCCATAGCAGTGTGCAGCAGCAGGTCGCGCTTCACGGCATAATCCAGCGCAATTTTATCGTTTTTCTCAAGTGCCTGTTCGATACCGCACAGGCTGGCGGTGGTGCCGCAGCTGCGGGCATCGCCGGTGGCAGGGTCGTAGTTGTACAGCTCGCCCTTTGCCCAGCTGCCGGGGAAGTTGCCCTCGTAGAAGTGGTAGAGATATTCTTTATGTTTCTGCGGGTCGATACCAAGCCGGTTTTCCACCGCCTCGTCCAGACCCCAGCCAATATCATCGTGGCAGCGCAGATAGTTCACGAACCAGCAGTTGTCTGGCAGAGCGTGGAGGGCATCCAGCTGGGCTTTCAGCAACCGAGTATCCCGGCTGGCAAGGGCACCCCACAGGTTGACCATGGTGGATACGTTGTAGAGCATATGGCATTCCGGTTTTTCCGGGGTGCCGAAGTACGCTGCCAGCTCCTTGGGAGCCATGACCACCTCGCCCTTGAGGATGACCGCCGGGCAGACGCATTCCAGCACCATGCGGAGCATCCGCACGATGGTGTGTACCTGCGGCAGATTGCGGCAGGTGGTGCCCAGCTGCTTCCAGATGTAGGGCACGGCGTCAATGCGGAACACCTCTACGCCGAGGTTGGCAAGATGCAGGATGCTCTTGGTCATGTCCACGAACACCGCCGGGTTTGCGTAGTTCAGATCCCACTGGTAGTCGTGGAAGGTGGTCAGCACCCACTTGTGCATCTCCTCACACCATGTAAAGTTGCCGGGGGCAGTGTTGGGGAACACCTGCGGCACAGTCTGCTCGTACTGGTCGGGGATGGTGCGGTCGTCATAGAGATGGTAATACGCCTGAAACCACGGGTCACCTGCCTTTGCCTCCATGGCCCAGCGGTGGGTGCTGGCGGTGTGGTTCATCACGAAATCCAGACACAGGCTGATGCCCGCCTTGCGCAGTTCACGGGTCAGATCTTCCAGATCCTTGTTGGTGCCAAGGGCAGGGTCTACGGTGTCGAAATCCTCCACCGCATAGCCGCCATCGTTGTGGGGATGGGGCATCTGCAGCAGGGGCATCAGGTGCAGATAGGTCAGCTTCTGCTCTTTGAGGTAGGGCAGCTTCTTTGCCAGCTCTTTCAAGTTCCCGGCAAAGAGGTCGGTGTACATGGTCATGCCGAACATATTGCCACGCTTGTACCAGTCCGGGTCGGCAGAGCGTACCTTATCCAGTGCTTTCAGCTCGGCACTGCGGGCGTTGTAGGCTTCTGCCATCTCCCGCTCCAGAACCTCCAGCCCTTCCCGGTTGTGGTACAGCTCCATGAACAGCCATTCCAGCTCGTCCTTGTGCTTGGCAAACCGGGACGCAAATTCCTGTTTCGCTGCCATGGTTCAGCCCTCCACTTCTGCAAGGGTGGGCATGGCAGGGATGGCACCATGCCGGCTGGTGGTGATGCTGGCCGCTTTGTTGGCAAAAGCCAGAATGCCTTCCAGCTTGTCCACGGTGAGGTTGTTCAGATCCTCTTTGCAGAGCTTGGACAGAGCCGCTCCAAAGAAGGTGTCGCCTGCGCCGTTGGTGTCGCCTACCTTGCAGGGAACGCCAGCCACATGACCGGTTTTCTCTCCAAAACGGTAGAATACGCCGTTTGCACCCAAGGTGACGAAAATCAGCCGGATGCCATTCTGTGCCAGCTGTGCTGTGCCGCTTTCGCAATCAGTGGTGCCGGTGAGCAGGGGCAGCTCTTCATCGGACACTTTCAGAATATCCACCAGTGGCAGGGGAGCTTTCATCTGGGCAATGGCTTCCTCTTTGTTCTTCCAGAGGTTTGCACGGTAGTTGGGGTCATAAGTAATGACAGCACCCATCTTTTTGGCACGGGCGGCGGCATCCAGTGTGGCGGTGCGGGAAGGGTCGGCGGTCAGGCTGACAGAACCGAAGTGGACGATTTTGGCAGCTTTCAGAGCGCCCTCCGAAATGTCCTCTTTGCTCAGCATCACATCGGCGTTAGCACTGCGGTAGAAGCTGAAATCCCGCTCACCGGTAGCATCCACCGAGACCACCGCCATGGTGGTGGGGTGGTCTGCATCCACCGCCATGCCGGAAACGTCCACCTTGTTCTCTGCCAGAACCTCTTTCAGGTAGCGGCCAAAGGCATCTGCACCCACCTTGCCGATAAAGGCAGTCTGTGCGCCCAGCCGGGCGGCAGCCACCGCCAGATTGGCCGGAGCACCGCCGGGGTTTGCGGCAAACTGAGGGATGCCGCGCTCATCCTTGCCGGTCTGGGTCAGGTCGATCAAAACTTCACCAATCGTTAAAATGTCCATGATAATTCTCCTTATTCTTGATGTGAAACCCAACGATCACCGCTGGAACAGATAATGAATGTAAGCGGCTGCACGCTCCGGGTGCGGTGCATTCTGCACTACCCCAAGATAGACCTTGCCAGAAAAACCTGCCTGCCTGACAAACGGCGTGTCCGAAATATCCAGCACTGTCCCACCGGCGTTCAAACCCGACAGTGCATGGAAAGACGCATCCAGTGTCCGCAGATCGAGAAAATAATCATCTGCCAACAGTCGATCCCGTGCATATTCGTCCATCAGAACAACATCTAACCGCTGGGCACTGACTGCACCCAGCAGCTTCATCTCCGAAGCATATACATACTGCTCCTCTGCGCGTTCGCTTTCGCTGAGCAGCAAGCCGGACAGCAGATCGACCTGTTGCTTTTTGGTCAGACCCTGCGCCTCGGCAAAGCCGGTGGTAAGCTGTTCCGTCAGATCAGACCCGGCAGTGATATTTACCAGACCAAGGTAAAGCACATCCTCTTTTTTCGTCACATGACGGTAGGCTGCATACCCGAGGATATAGACGACGATGAGCACGATCGCAATGGGCAGCTTGTAATATGCCCAGATGTGCTCCCACTTTTTGCGTCCATGGAGGGAGCGGAGCGTATCCCGGTCAGTTTTTGTCATGGTCGTATTCCTCGTGTACTGCATCAGGGTCTCCACCGATCAGATAGAGGATCCGAAGCATCAGAAAGGAGCAGATCATGGCGCAGAAGCCCATGCCCAGCAGGAATGCAGGCGTGAACACAAACACTATGACGTACCCCATGATGCCATAGACCGCCGCCATCAGCAGGGTGCAAAACAGATACCGGACACCCACGAGAAACGCCGTTTTCAGGATGCCGAAGGTGGTGTTTTCAAACCGTGCCAGCAGAGGAAAGACATACAGCAGAACGATGCCGTACAGAACTGCCGCACCAATAAGCACTGCCGTGAGCAGCGTCCAGAAAATGTTTTCGCTCCACATTCGGCACAGCACAAAGCCATCCGCAGCCAGAAAACTGCCGACTGCCAGCAGGATAAGCCAGAGTTTTGTGGCAGGCTTAAAATTTTCCCGGAACGCCTTAAAAAACATCCGGGTCAGACCATCGTCCCGATCTTCCGCCATTTTGAGCGTGACGTAGAACAATGCGGTCGTAGAAGCCCCTATGGTAACGATGGGCAGGCTGCACACGAGCCATAAGATGTTCAGATAAGCACTGTAAGTCAATTTCGTCAGCACAGCAAACAACGGCTTGTCCGTATTGCACAGGTCACGCATGGTGGTTCTCCTTTCGCTCAATCTCCTGTGGATTCGCGCAGGATCAGGTTGGTTTCCGTATAGACGGTGCGATAGTTCAGCGATGGCTCTTCGATGCGGGTCATAAGCAGATTGGCAGCGGTGTAGCCCATGATCTGTCCATGGATATGGATCGAAGTCAGACGGGGGACAAAGTAGGAAGCCTCCTGACTGTCATCGAAGCCGCAGACCCAGATATCATCGGGAACCGAATACCCCAGCTCATTCAATGCCTTGACCAGATCCATGGCAACAAAGTCATTGGCGCAGACAAAGGCATCCGGCATCGTTTTGAACCGACGTATGGTTTCGTACAGGGATACCGGATAGTTCTGCTGTCCAGATGGCATCGCACAGGTGCTCAGGCCTTCTGTCAGACCAAAGTACTCCATTGCATCCTTATAAGCCATATAACGCTCAAAGAAGGACTGACAGTGGTTTTTATCCCCCGCAAAGCTGATGCGTTTTTTGCCGTGCTGGACCATGTGGGCCACCGCATTCTGAATCTCAATGCGGTTTTCCATATAAAGGCGGTCAGCTTTAAGAGGAGGACGCATATCCATCACAGGGGTGTCTACAAACAGCAGCGGAACATCCAGATCGCACAGCATCTGTGCGTAGTCATAGTCGAATACTTCAAAACAGATGATGCCGGCTGTGTGCTGGATGTTGAGAGAAGATGGAAGTTTTTTCTCTTTCAGCTCTATGGGAGAAATGCGATGAATGGTCATGCAGCTGTGCAGATGGTCGATTTCCGACTGGAAACGATCCAGCATCATGGAGGAAAAGTGAGAGTTGTTCAGAAAACGGGTCGTCAGCATGGCGATTTCCCGTTTGTCACTCGGCAGAATGAAAGGCCCTGCTGTTTTTGCAGCGTCTTCCTGAAACAGCGGCAGATAGGCAAACTGCTTATAGCCCATTTCGGCGGCTTTGCGCAGGATCTTCTCCCGTGTGGCATCTGCCAGCACACCGGTGTTGTTGATGGCCTTTGAAACTGTGTTGCGGGAAAGCTGCAGTTCGCTTGCAATATCCTGAATGGTGACCTTGGTTGCCATAAGTCATCCTCTTTCTTTATAATACAGGAGCGGATGTTCTTTTTTATAGATAAAGTCTGGTGACGGATCTTATTCTTTGTGACTCCAGTATAGTGCAAATGCACAAATTAGTCAAATGTAAAAATGCAAATCATCATTTTGCATATTTACGCACTTTCGAATTTGTGCATCTGTACAAATCCACAGTATTTTTTGATATATACCATGAATTATCGTTGACATTCGCTTGCTTGCGTGATATAAATGAATTACAGAGTTTTACATTTGCACAATCAAAGTGAAAAACGTAAAATTCAAAGGTGCAAATGTAAAACGCAAATCAAGCGGCAAGCAAATCAAAAAGGAGGAGAATGATTCATGAAAGCAAAGACGGCCTCGCCGGAAACGGCTGTGCTGACAGCAGAACGCAAGCTGCACAACACATGGGTCTACATCAAACGGCATTGGCAGCTTTACCTGTTGTTCCTGCTGCCTGCCGTGGTGCTGACGCTGGTGTTCAAGTACGCTCCCATGGGCGGTGTGCTGATCGCATTCCAGAAGTACAATCCCTTCAAGGGCATCTGGGGCAGCGAGTGGGTAGGCTTCAAAAACTTTACCCGCTTCATGTCCTCGCCGGACTTCCAGCGCTATCTGATCAACACCCTGAAGCTGAGCGTCTACGGTCTGCTGTGGGGCTTCCCGATCCCCATCCTGCTGGCATTCCTGCTCAACCGTATCGAGAGCAAGAAGATCAAGCAGAAGGTGCAGCTGGTGCTGTATATGCCCAACTTCATTTCGGTCATCGTGCTGTGCGGTATCGTCCGGGTGCTGCTGAGTGTCACCGGTCCGGTGAACGGCCTGCTTCACACCAGCATCAACTTCATGACGCTGCCGGAAGCGTTCCGCCCCATCTACATCATCAGCGGCATCTGGCAGGGTGCCGGCTGGGCATCCATCATGTACACCGCATCCCTTTCTAACGCCAGCAAAGATCTGAAGGAAGCTGCGATGATCGACGGCGCAAACCTGATCCAGCAGATCATGACGGTGGAGTGGCCCGCCATTAAGGATATGGTCGTTATTCAGTTCATCCTGCAGGCAGGCAACATCATGAGCATCGGTTTTGAAAAAGCCTATGCCCTGCAAACTGACCTGAACCTGAACACCGCCGAGATCATTGCAACGTACGTTTATAAAAAGGGCCTGTTGGACGGCGATTACAGCTTTTCCACGGCAGTCGGTCTGTTCAACACCGTTGTCAACGTCATCCTGCTGATCGCAGTGAACAAGGTCGTTGCCAAAATGAACGATGGCAAGGGCTTGTAAGGAGGGGTTTACCATGGCAAAACAGAAAAAATCAAAAATGGCCCTCTACACCAGACAAGATAAGATCATCCTGTACTGCGGCTACGCACTTCTGGGCTTGTTCCTGCTGGCGATCATCGTTCCGATGATCTACATCGTCATCGCGTCCTTTATGGACCCGGTCACTCTGCAAAACAAGGGCATCTCCTTTGATTTCAGCAAGTGGAGTCTGGATGCTTACCAGCGTGTCGTTTCGGACAAGCAGATCTGGGTCGGCTTCAAGAACGCAATCCTTTACTCGATCATCTTCACCATCATCTCGGTAGCTGTGACGATGCTTGCCGCTTATCCCATGTCGCTGCCGGACTTCAAAGGCAAAAAGATCTTCAACGCCTTGTTTGTGATCACGATGTTTTTCAGCGGCGGTCTGATCCCCACCTACCTGCTCATCAACAATCTGGGTCTGCTGGATTCCATGTGGGCGGTCATTCTGCCGGGAGCATTCAGCGTGTGGAACATGATCATTGCCCGTACCTATTATCAAGGCATCCCGCGTGAGCTGCGTGAAGCTGCGGATGTGGATGGAGCCAGCGAGATGCTTTACTTCTTCAAGATCCTGCTGCCCGTCTGTATGCCGGTGGTGGCAGTTCTGGCTCTGTGGCAGTTCGTGGCGATGTGGAACAGCTACTTTGACGCCATGATCTACCTGAACAGCGCATCGAAGCAGCCGCTGCAGCTGGTGCTGCGTTCCATCCTGATCCAGAGCCAGCCGGAATCCGGCATGATCGCAGATATCCAAAGTACTGCCGAACGTGCGAAGATGGCAGAGCTGCTCAAATATGCAACCATTATTATTTCCAGTCTGCCGCTGCTGGTGATGTATCCCTTCTTCCAGAAGTATTTTGATGCCGGCATCATGGCTGGTTCCATTAAAGGCTGAGGATATTCCAGAATTTTATGAGCCGGTACGCTCATCTGTTACACGAAAAAAGAAACATGAAAAAGGAGAAAATACCATGAAAAAGCTGATCTCTCGCCGCAACTTCCTCAAGGTCTGCGCTCTGGCGGGCTCTGCCGCTGCTCTGTCTGCCTGTGGCGGCGGCCAATCCACCGGCAGCAACAATTCTGCTGCCGCAGCTGTGGATGTGACTGGTGCCGTTACATTTCCGCTGTCCGAAAAGGTCACCTTTACCGGTATGACCAGCTTCCCTGTGGGCAGCGAACCCGAGCCGAACAACCGCACCATCTTCAAGCGTCTGGAAGAACAGACCAATGTGCATATCGACTGGACCGCCATCCAGTCCGACCAGTGGAGCGATAAGATCACCCTGAATATGTCCAACCCCAACACCCTGACGGATTTTGTTTTTACTGCTGATTTTACCGACAGCAATCTGCTGCGCTACGCAGATCAGGGTGTCATCCTCAATCTGGAAGACTACATTGACAACAATATGCCTTATCTCCAGAAGGTCTTTGAGCAGTACCCGGAGTACCGCACCATGTGCACCGACAGCGATGGCCACATCTGGGCACTGCCCTGGATCGAGCAGCTCGGCGCAGAAAAGACCGCCATCCAGACCATTGGCAACATGAGCTTCATCAATACCAAGTGGCTGAACTTCCTCGGTCTGTCGATGCCCACCACAGTGGACGAGTTTGAGCAGGTTCTGATGGCATTCCGTGATAACGCCGCTTCTCTCAAGGCAGAGTATGGCATTGACGGCGACATCATCCCCATGTCCTGCATCGTCAACAACGGCGATCAGGACCCCAGCATCCTCATCAATGGCTTTGGCGAAGGCTACGGCGACGCTGACAAGGACCGTCATATTGCCGTTACCAACGACCGGAAAGTCATCTGTGCCGCCACCCAGCAGGGCTACCGCGATGGTCTGGACTGGCTGCACAAGCTGTACGCCGAGAAGCTCATCGACCCGGAGTGCTTCACGCAGGAGTGGTCCACCTATGTTTCCAAGGGCAAGGCTGGCCGCTATGGTGTCTGCTTCAGCTGGGATGTTGCCAACATCGACAACCTGACCGACTGGGAGCCGCTGCCTGCCCTGACCGCCGACACCCGAAATATCACTCCGCAGAACGGCTCTTTCACCAGCGGCTTTGCCCGCGGCAGATGCGTTGTCACCGCAAAGGCGGCTAATCCTGCACTGGTTTGTGCATGGCTGGATCAGATGTACGCCCCCCTCCAGTCTCCGCAGAACAACTGGGGTACCTACGGCGATGCGGAAGGCTTTAACATTTTTGAACTGTCCACCAACGATAAGGGCGAGCCCATGCTGAAGCACGCTCCTCTGGGCGATGCTTCTCCCGTGGAAGTCCGTGAAGCGCAGTGTGTCAGTGGGCCTCTGGCGGTTCTGGATGATTACTATGGTGTATACGTTACCTGCCCGGACGATGCACAGTATCGTCTGGACTGGATCAAGGAGATCTACACCCCGGATATGAACAACGATTATGTCTATCCCAATGTCTTTATGAGCAACGAGGACACCGAGCAGGTCTCTAACCTGCAGGCAGATCTGCAGACCTACATGAATACGCAGAAGGCCAACTGGATCATGAACGGCACTACGGATGCAGAGTGGAACGAATATCTGAGCAAGCTGGAAGCCTACGGCCTGTCCGACTATCTGGGCATTATGCAGAAATATCTGGATGCTTACTACGCATAAGAATTCTTTCCTTTGGAGGATTCCATGAACGATTTGACTTTACAAAAAGCCCGTGCCTACGAGGCCGAGCATGGCGCTGCCATTTCCCCGGCGGAACGCCCTGCCTACCACATGACTCCTTATGTGGGCTGGCTCAACGACCCCAACGGCTTCTCTTATTATAAAGGGAAGTATCACCAGTTCTATCAGTATAACCCCTACGATGTGCGGTGGGCGCCCATGCACTGGGGTCACGCCGTCAGCACCGACCTGCTGCACTGGGAGTATCTGCCCTGTGCGCTCGCACCGGATTCCCCGGCAGATAACGGCCCCGGCTGTTTCTCCGGCTCTGCCACCCAGATGGATGACGGCAGGCAGCTGCTGATGTACACCAGCGTGGTGGCAGAAAAGCAGCCCAATGGGGAGATGCGGGACATCCAGACCCAGAGCATTGCCATCGGTGATGGACTGAACTACGAAAAGCCTGCCTGCAACCCGGTGCTGACCCAGAAAGACCTGCCGGAAGGCTTCAGCAAGTTCGACTTCCGGGACCCCAAGATCTGGCGGGAGGCTGACGGCACCTACTCTGCCGTCACCGTCTGCCTTGCCGAGGATGGCAGCGGCGCAGCAGCACTGTTCCAGAGCAAGGACGGCTTCGACTGGCACTTTGTCACGGTGCTGGAACGCTGCAACAATCAGTACGGCAAAATGTGGGAATGCCCGGACTTCTTCCCGCTGGACGGCAAGCAGGTCCTGATGCTGGGGCCCATGGAGATGCTGCCCAAGGGCGAGTTCCACAACGGTCACAACGTGATCGCCTTCATCGGCAGCTACGACGAAGCCACCCACACATTCACCAGGGAAAACGTGCAGCAGATGGACAGCGGCATCGACTTCTACGCTACCCAGACCACCCTTGCCCCGGATGGCCGCCGGCTCATGACCGCATGGCTGCAGACCTGGTCGGACACCGAGGATAAGCCGCAGGGCTGCAAGTGGTTCGGGCAGACCATCTGCCCGCGCGAACTGCACATCAAGGACGGGCGCATCGTTCAGACCCCGGTGCGGGAGCTGGATGCCGTCCACGGTAAGCGAACCTTCCACGAAAATGTGACGGTGCAAAACGAAACCTCTCTGGAAGGTATCAAGGGTCGGGTGGCCGACCTGACCGTCACGGTGCAGCCCGGCGAATACCGTTCCTTTACCCTGAAACTGGCTGCTGACGCAGACCATCACACCAGCCTGACCTACGACCCCTACACCTCCGAGCTGACGCTGGACCGCAGCCATGCCGGTTCCCGTGCAGACATCGTTCACAGCCGCAGCTGCAAAGTACGCAGCCAGAACGGTGCGCTCAAGCTCCGCATTCTGCTGGATAAAAACAGCGTGGAGGTCTTTGTCAACGATGGTGAGCAAACCATGACCGCATGGATCTACACCCCGCAGTCTGCCGATGGCATCACCTTTGCTGCCGATGGCAAAGCAACTGTTACGGTGGAGCAGTTTGAACTGGACCTGTAATCTGATATTTCCTTCATTTCTCCTTCATTGAATACAGCCCCGCTTTGGCTTCTCCTTCGCCAAAGCGGGGCTGTGTTTGTTATGTCATTGATCTTTCAGCCTGCCGTGGTCACAGCTGAGGGAGAGATAATGCTCGATCTCCCCACCCAGCACAAGCTGCGCATACTCCAAGGGCTTGTTGTAGAGCAGCCAGTCCAGTTCTGCCCGCTGTGCCGGGGTGTTGCCGTACTCGTCCTCGACGGCGATGCAGTCGATAGCAAGGGTAGTGCCACCCTCGAACCAGGCTTCCACCCGATTGGTATCCATATTGTAACGGCAAGAAAGCCGTTTGTTCATAAGGAAACCTCCATGTTTTTCACATTTACTTCTTCTGCGGTGGAAAGTTTCAGCTGTCCGTTTGCAAATATATAAAGCCACTTCCTGATGCAACCCTTTGCAGGTCTGCACTCATCCACCACACACCCGCTTCTTACGTCAAACCCGAACAACGCTCTTTTTGCTCTGCACAAAATCATACATCGTTTGGCGTAAAATTGGCGTATGGCGCAATTTTCGTTGGAAATCCATCAAAAGAAAAAGCCTGAAACTTCTCGGTACATCAAGAAGTTTCAGGCTTTGTTTCGCTTAAATTGGAAATTTACTGCTCAATCGGCTTCATCGTGGGGACAGGTCAAGGAAGGCTCACAAATGGCTTTATTTTCCTTTATAAGCCTATCCATGCGGCTTTCTTTTTCCTGCTCCCGTACGTCACCCTACGCAACTCTCCACAACTTACCGGCAATTTGGTGTAAAAGTGGTGTAGTAGTTGGTGTAGTAGATTTCAGACCGAAATGCCCAGTTTACCGTTCAGATTTGTAAAGGAATGGGCTTTGGCTTCCTTGGTGGCTTCTGCGTAAATCTCCATCGTGGTGCTGATGTCCCGGTGTCCCATGATATCCTGAATGATCTTCAGGTTGGTCTCATTTTCGCACAGCCGGGTACAGAATGTGTGCCGGAGATTATGGCAGGAGAAAGGCGGCAGCAGCTGCGGTTCCCGCTTTTCCTTTTCGGCCTTTTCCAGCTCGGCTTCGTTGTAGGCCACACTGATGCGCTTGATGGCGCGGTTGACCGTCTGCGGATTCTGCGGCTGGCCGAAGCGGTTCAGGAATACGAAGTCCGAGATTCCGTCGATTTCGTATTCGCATACCAGTTCCAGCTCCTGCTGGTTGGTGCGTTCCTGCTCCAGCGCTTTCCGCACTTCGGGCAAGATTGGAATTGCCCGCTTACCGGCGGCAGTCTTGGGGGTGGACATGGTGAAATAGCAGCCACCGACCTCGTGGTCATGGTACACCAGATTGTGCTGGATGGTGATAAACCCACTCTCGAAGTCGATGTCACCCCAGCACAGGCCAACCGTTTCCGAGATGCGGCATCCGGTACCCAGCATGAAGGTGAACATCGGGAGCCAGTGCTGGAACTTCGGCGTTTTCTTGATGAAATTCAGAAACGCCTGCTGCTGGGGCAGGGTCAGAGCGTGTCGTTTGGGCGTTTCGTACTGGTGGGCGGCTTTAATGGCCGTCAGGACACCATCCGTGGGATTCACACGGATGTACTCATCGTCCACCGCCACCGCAAAGACCTGATGGAGAACATTCTGGATGGTTTCCAGCGTGTTCAACGCCATCTTGCCATTGCGGACGATGCCATTGTAGTAGCTGCGGATATCCGACTTGCGAATGTCCTTGAGCTTCATCATGCCGATCTCATCCCGGACGAACCGATTGTACATATAAACGTAATTGGCGAAGGTATGCTCTTTCAAGCCCACCTTGTTCTTACGCCACAGTTCAAACAGGTCATTCAGGGTCAGGCTGCACTCCGGGATGCGGAGGCCATCTGCCAAGTCGTGCTGGATCTTCTCTTCCTTTTCGCGCAGCCCCTCCAAGGTTGCATCATAGATGGTATGGCGTTTTCCGTTTTTCGCAGTCCAACGGTACATATACAGCCCATCGCTCTTGCGGTAGACCTCGCCATCCTTCAAAACACGGCCTTTATTATCTTTACGTCTTTGCATATAAACTCTCCTTTTCATTCACAGAATGTTGAAAAGGAGCCTTACGCCATGAGTATACCATGACGCAAGACTCCCTGCAACATCAAACGGTCAATTTTTGAACCGCATCAGATCGAGAATGCCTTGTCCAGATATTCGTCCAGCTTACGGCGTTTGATCAGCCGTTTGGTTCCGTTCCAAAGGACGAACTTGCATTCATCGCTATCGGTCATTGACCGCAGTTTATTGATACCGATCCCAGAGTAAGCCGCCGCTTCCTCCAAGGTCAGATTACTCTTTTGCCAAATCGGAACTTGTCGGGACTTAGTCCCTCCATCTTGCTGACGCAAGACCGTTCCGTTGCTTAAAGTCCCCACTGGGGACTTCATTGCTTCGCAAACGCAAACTTCTTTCACTTGCACCTCCATATCCTTGTAACCGGGTGCCGGGGCAGAAAGTGCCAGCTTTCTGCTCCGAACTCTCCCGATGAGGTTCAGATTTCCGAGTGCCCCTCCTGTGTGCGGGGTTGTGCCGCTGGTTTGTTTTGTGCCTGTTCTGCCTGCAAGCGGTTCAGCAGTTGCAGAACGGAATCTCGTGCTTTCTCCTTGACCTGCTCCTTGCCCTTCTGCCGGACTTCCGGCTTCAGCAGCTTCTCCTGCAAGCGGGTAGTGGTGGTTTGCATGGTCTTGAGAAACTTGTCCAGCACAGTGTCCAGATGTTTGGCAGTGTACTCCCGTGTAACCTTGGGAGCCTTTCTCTCTGGCGACAGCACCCACTTCTTCGTGTCCTCGATCATCCGCATATCTTCCTTGCGGGTCTCGGTGCGTACCACGTCCGTCACGACCTCCACCGCCTTGTCATAGGCCGCAGCCGAAACATTTTCCAGCAGGGTCTCCATATCCGAAACTTTCAGGGTCAGTTCGTCCAGCTTGCTCTGCTGGGCGGCAAGCTGCTCCTTCTGCTTGGCAAGGATGAAGTCCTGCTTTTCGAGATACTTGCGGTTGCCGTACTCCGCTTCTTCCTCCAATTCCAGACCATGACGTTTGGCGATTTCAAACAGCATCTTCCGGCAGGCTGCATCGAAGGTGATTTTGCGGTTGTTGCGGCGGCTGAGGGGCTTGTCCGGGTCGGGCAGGTTGAAGCCCAACACTTCCAATGCCTTTTCCTGCTGGGGTGCCACCTCGCCGTACTTGTTCCCGCAGTCGAACACATGACGCTCGTGGATGTGGGGTGTGCTTTCGTCCAGATGCAGCGCCCAGTCCAGAACGTGAACGTGTTCGCCAAACTTAGTCTTGAACTCGTCAATGAACTCGGTGACGATGTTCAGCAAGTCCTCTGCCGAAGCGTGTTCATCCAGCGTTCCAAGTTGGTAGATGGTCTCTTCCGGACAGGTCTTGCGGCTGGACAGCAGGTCAGGAATGGAGCGGTTGCGCTCCGTGTGCCGGATCTTGGCGTTGCGTTCGTTCTGGCTTTCAACAAAGGCCGTGTAGTGGGTTTCGTAGAACTGCCGTTCCACATCCGAGAAAGTCGCAGCCAAATCATCCGGGTCTTGCGGGTCGAGAGCCGAACGGAAACCGTGAAAGCAGTCCCAGTAGATGTTGCCCTTGGCTCGTTCCGGGTCGATGTGCTCACTGTTAGCAAGGTTAAAACTGCGGTCATTGTGCTTTGGGTTATAGGTGCCGTGTGCTCCGGCTCGTCCATTGTGTCGTGTTAACTTCAGATAGACATCCCTCCGTTTCAACATCTTGGCAGGGAGAACGCAGCAGCGAAGCTGCTGAATCTGCCGCCGTTTTGCGCCAGATAATACCCAGTAGCATATGACGCACAGCATCATATCACTGGGGCAAAGGGCTGCACCCTCTGCACTCCTGCACCGGGCAAGCTGACAAGCAACGATTTGCGAATCCCTGCCCGCAGCTCGTCCGGCTTTTTCAGTGGGTCATTTTGACCCACTGGTTTTGCCTGTTACCAAAATGGTAACAGGCAGATAGACGGTCTGATAACGGCCATCTCACACTGATTCCCATTTTGGGGATTTGGGTGGATGCTGGCAAGTGCCGCTTTCCGGCACTTAACGCTATGGGGTTGGTTGGTGGTCGTTTTGACCACCAACCAAAGCCCCTTATATGGCGCGTTTTCGGTCAATCGCTGCGTACGTGCGTACAGAGAAAGCCGACTGCTGCGTACACACGTACGCAGCAAAACACCCAAATTCTCCTTTATAGGGGGTCATACTCGCCAACTGTTGGGAGTAAGGTCGGGCTGCACAAGGGCTTCAATGCCGATAAAGCCCCGGACACGCCGCCCGGACGAATTGACGATGTTGTTGGTGGATTCCAGATTATACCTGCGCTGGTTGGCGATCAGCGCATCGCTGAACCCTCTGGCCTTGATCGCATTCAGGCTGTTCTCCTCGCACCACATCTTGTAGACCTCATACAGCTCTTTCGAGCTGGTGCAGGCATCCGCCTTCAGGCGGATGTAGCCCTCGGATTCGAGGAAATCAAACACATTGTTGTTGTCCCGCTTCACCAGTTCCCGGTTGCGCTTGGCACGGTCACTCTCGGTGAACTGGAAGCCATTCTTCACCAGCCGCTGCAAGCCCTCAAATGCCCACAGCAGGATGCCCTCGACCTCTGCCGCCATCTTCTCGGCAATGTCCGGGTCATCCACACGAGACAGGGGCTTATCCTTGGTGGTCAAGATGAGCTGACGACGATAGAAACCGTCCGAGCGGTCATACAATGCCTGCAAATCGCCATTGCTGAACGCCAGCAGGCGGGCGTACATCCAACCCTGATAGCTCTGCTTGCCCTTGCGCTCCAAGTCCATCTGCCCCTGTGCGGTCACGATGGACTTGACATAGTTGGTCTGGCGCAGGGCTTCCATCCGCATATCGTCGTCCACGCAGAGCAGGGTGTGCTCCAGGTCAGCACGGGCGAAGCGGTTCTCCGAGATCTTGCCGATGCTGCCATCCTTCATGTTGCAGCCGAACAGCCGGGACAGCACCACACCGATCTGCGACTTGCCCTCGCCGCCGTTGCCCTTGATGACCATCATGCGCTGGCCCTTATTGCTGGGAATCAGGCAGTAGCCGATGAACTCCTGCACGGTGGGGATGTCCTCCGGGTAGAGCAGGTCGGACAGAAACCGCAGCCAGTGGACGGGCTGGGCGGCTTTCGGGTCATACTTGACAGGCAGGCGGTTGCGCACGATCTCCGGCTTGCCCTCCTGAAAGGTACCGTCCAGATACAGGGTGCCGTTTGCCAGTGCGATGCGGTCGGTGACAGGCGGAAAGTCCTCCACCTGTGCCGCCAGTTTCAGCACGTCCACCACATTGGTGACCTTCTTGGCAAGGTTCGCCCCGACGTATTCACGCATCATCTCGAAGATCTCACACCGCAGGGGCATGGGGTCCACCATTCTGCCGTCCGGGGTGAAAAATGCGCCATTCGAGTAAAGCAGTTGGTGGATGCTCAGAAAATCGTCACAGAACAGGGATTCGTTGAAAAAACCTTTCTTGAACCATGCAGGGGTAAAATTACTCATAGGCACACCGTCCTTTCTTGGCGTTACGGAAAAACGATGTGATCATTTTGAGCACATCGTTTTTCTCCGCAACTGGGAAATCAACATCCTGCCGTTCTCCCTGCATGGCTTTCCTGCCCCCTTCCGGCGGCGTTTTCCGGCTCTCCCACTTGGGGGTCATCGCCGGGTATCCCATGCAGACGGTCATGCGGTTTTCAAGGTTCAACAGGCAAAACGGCAACAAAAAAGCCGTCACAAAACAGACCAGCCATGCCTTCGCTTTTTCTGGAAGGTCATGCTAGTCGGTTATGTAACGGCTGAAAGCCAAAATGTTCAGCCCCGCAGGGTCTGAACGAATATGTAAAAATATGTTATATTCAATTGTTGGGATAGATTACCACAAAAATCGAGCCGTGTCAACAAAAAGTTTTGGGAATACGCTGATTTCGGCAGGGTGCAAGAAAAAGCAAGGGAAACTTTGGCAAAAAGAGAGAGGGCTGGACGACGCCTACCCTCTTGACAAGGCAATAATAGTCAAAAAGTTTCGTACCCATCTTCATCCCGGTTTCGTCCCGGTTTGCAGAATGCCCTTGCAATCCGAAAGGAGCCGTGCTATAATGCCGCTGTAATTGAATCAGAAATCTTCAGGGCAGGGTGCGATTCCCTACCGGTGGTACAGCCCACGAGCCGTAAGGCATGATTCGGTGAAACTCCGAAGCCGACAGTACAGTCTGGATGAAAGAAGATACCAAGCGCAGAGCCCGCACGGTTCGGCGCTTGTGGAGGCTGCTCTGGGATGCGTTTGCATTCTGGAGCTTTCTTTTTTGCACAAGGGTCCCTTGTGTCTTTTCGGCTTGCCCTGAACGTTTTTGTTCAGGGCTTTTTCTTTTGGAGGCAACACGATGAACGACAAAGAGTATATGCGTCTGGCTTTGCAGCTTGCAAAAAAGGGTTGCGGATGGACATCTCCCAACCCGATGGTGGGTGCCGTGGTCGCAAAAGAGGGCAGGATCATCGGACAGGGCTGGCACCAGAGATACGGTCAGGCTCATGCGGAGCGCAATGCGCTGGCATCCTGCACCGAAGATCCGCAGGGAGCGACCCTGTATGTGACATTGGAGCCGTGCTGCCATTACGGAAAGCAGCCGCCCTGCGTGGATACGATTCTGGACGCGGGCATTCACCGGGTGGTCGTGGGTTCTGCTGACCCGAATCCGCTGGTGGCTGGAAAAGGAATTGCAATCCTGCGCGCACACGGCATAGATGTGACCGAAAATGTTCTGCAAGAGGAATGCGATGCGCTGAACAAGGTATTCTTCCACTATATCACCACAAAACGCCCTTTCGTTTCCATGAAATACGCCATGACGATGGATGGAAAAATCGCCACATACACAGGCGCTTCTAAATGGATCACCGGGGAAATTGCCCGGAATCATGTTCAACGGCAGCGACACCGATTCCGCGGCATTATGGTGGGAGTCGGAACCATCCTAGCAGATGACCCGCTGCTGACCTGCCGGATAGAGGGTGGCCGTGATCCCGTCCGGATCATCTGTGATACACATTTGCGGACACCGCTGCAATCACAGGTGGTCATGACCGCCAAACAGGTTCCGACCATTCTTGCGACCTGCTGCGGCGACCCGGAGAAGCAGGCGGCATATCAACAGGCCGGGTGCCGGGTCCTTTGTCTGGAAGCGCATTGCGGTCATGTGAATCTTCTGCAACTGATGGAACAGCTGGGGCAGGAGCAGATCGACAGCATTCTGCTGGAAGGCGGCGGAACCTTGAACTGGTCTGCACTGGAAAGCGGCATCGTGCAGCAGGTACAGGCTTACATTGCCCCGAAGCTGTTCGGAGGAAGGGATGCCAAAGTACCCATTGAGGGTGCAGGTGTCCCGCTTCCGGATGCTGCATTCCGCCTGAAGAACAGCCGATTGGAACAGCTTGGCAAAGATTTCCTGATCGAAAGTGAGGTGGAGTACCCGTGTTTACCGGAATCGTGGAAGAAGTCGGAACAATAAAATCCATCAATCGGGGACAGCATTCTGCCGTACTGACTGTTCGTGCAAAAACGGTTCTGGAAGAAACCAGAATCGGTGACAGCATCGCCGTCAACGGCATCTGTCTGACCGTCAGGCAGCTCTTCCCGGATAGCTTTGCTGCGGATGTCATGCACGAGACCTTGAACCGCTCTGCACTTGCACAGCTCACCGTTGGAAGTGCTGTCAATCTGGAACGTGCCATGCCGGCCAACGGACGTTTTGGCGGACACATCGTAGCAGGCCATGTGGATGGCGTCGGACGCATTGCTAATATCCGAAAAGACGATACGGCTATCTGGTACACCATTCATGCAGATCCTGCAATCCTTCGCTATGTCGTTGAAAAAGGCTCTATCACAATAGACGGTATCAGCCTGACCGTGGCTGCGGTGGAACCTACGGGCTTTTCCGTGTCCACGATACCGCACACCGTCCGTCAGACGAACCTGAACCAACGGCACAAAGGGGATTTTGTCAATTTGGAAACCGATGTTGTTGGAAAATATATCGAGAGGCTGCTTCCATCAGAAACACCGAAGCAAAACACGCTCACAAAAGAAATGCTGCTGCGCTGCGGCTTTTAAGGAGAGTTTACGATGAACTTCAATACCATTCCCGAAGCTTTGCAAGACCTGAAGCAAGGAAAAATCATTCTGGTAACGGATGACCCCGACCGTGAAAACGAGGGGGACTTCATCTGTGCTGCCGAATTTGCCACCACCGAAAACATCAACTTTATGGCGACCCACGGCAAAGGTCTGATCTGTATGCCGATGTCCGAGGCTTTCGTCCAGAAGCTGCAATTTCCGCAGATGGTGCAGTATAACACCGACAACCATGAAACGGCATTTACGGTGTCCATCGACCACGTTTCTACTTCTACGGGCATTTCTGCCGCAGAGCGTTCCATTACGGCGATGGCTTGTGTGGACGATCACGCAAAAGCAGAAGATTTCCGCAGACCGGGCCATATGTTCCCCCTTCTGGCAAAAAAGAACGGTGTGTTGGAGCGCAACGGTCACACGGAAGCAACCGTTGACCTGTGCCGTCTGGCAGGGCTGAAAGAATGCGGCCTGTGCTGCGAGATCATGCGGGAGGATGGCACGATGATGCGCACCGCTGAACTGGCAAAGCTGGCAGAGCGTTTCCAGATCAAATTCATCACCATCCGTGATTTACAGGAGTACCGCAAGTGTCACGATAAACTGGTCGATCAGGTGACGGCAGTGAACCTGCCCACCAAGTATGGCACCTTCAGAGCTTATGGTTTTGTGAGCCGCCTGAACGGAGAGCATCACATTGCACTGGTAAAAGGTGACATTGGCGATGGAAAGGATATTCTGTGCCGCGTCCACTCGGAATGCCTGACAGGAGATACATTTGGCTCTTTGCGTTGTGACTGCGGCCAACAGCTGGCCGCTGCCATGACGCAGATCGAAAAAGAAGACCGGGGTATCCTGCTCTATATGCGGCAGGAAGGCCGGGGCATCGGTCTGATCAACAAGCTGCGTGCCTATGAACTTCAGGAGCAGGGCATGGATACGCTGGAAGCCAATCTCGCTCTTGGGTTCCATGGAGATGAACGGGAGTATTATCTCGGCGCACAGATCCTCCGGGAACTTGGCGTAAAAAGCCTGCGCCTGCTTACCAATAACCCGGACAAAGTATATCAGCTCTCCGAGTTTGGGCTGGAGATCTCCGAGCGCGTACCCATTCAGATGACGGCGACCCCGTATGACCTGTTTTACCTGAAAACGAAGCAGGCACGGATGGGGCATCTTCTGGAATATTAACAACGAAAGAGGTATTTAAAAATGAAAACATTTGAAGGTAAGCTGGTTTCTCAGAACATCAAGGTCGGTATCGTAGCTGCCCGCTTCAACGAATTTATCACGTCCAAACTTCTGAGCGGAGCAATGGATGGTCTGCTCCGGCACGATGTGCAGGACGCTGATATTCATGTTGCATGGGTTCCGGGTGCTTTTGAGATCCCACTGGTTGCCTCTAAAATGGCAAAAAGCGGAAAGTATGATGCTGTGATCTGCCTTGGTGCCGTGATTCGCGGTTCTACCAGCCATTACGACTATGTGTGCAATGAGGTTTCCAAAGGCATTGCCACGGTCTCGCTGGAAAGCGGGGTTCCCGTCCTCTTTGGTGTTCTGACCACCGAAAACATCGAACAGGCCATCGAGCGGGCAGGCACCAAAGCAGGTAATAAAGGCTATGACTGTGCAGTCAGTGCCATCGAGATGGTAAACCTGCTCCGGGAAATGGATACCGCCGCAGAGTAAAATACACGCAGGAGTTTGCCATGATCGTTATAAAGACCCGACAGCCTGACCCGGAATTAGAGCAGAAGATCCGGATGCTTCTGGAACGAGAGCACATCGAGGCAGAGCAAATATCCATTGATTCATGGGAGAAGTTGGTTCTTCCGGGGCTTACACTGGACGGAATGACCCACGAAGTGTCGTGCAACGGCAGAAAAGTCTCCCTTACACGACTGGAGTTCGATTTGCTGCTGATGCTTGCCTCCCACGAAGGACAAATCTTCTCAAAAGAAGAGCTTTTCCGTGCTGTGTGGGGACAAAACTGTGACGACACCTTAAAGGTCGTGGCAAATACCGTTTCCAATCTGCGAAAGAAGCTGGCCGGCTGCGGTAGCTTTATCCGCACTACCCACGGCGGCTATGCTTTTGTAAGCCAAAAGGAGAACGACCCGGCATGACCAGGATCTTATTTATTTGTCTCGGAAATATCTGCCGAAGCCCGATGGCGGAGTATGTGATGAAAGACCTTACGTCCAAGGCAGGACTATCCGAGCAATTTGAAATCGCATCAGCCGCCACCAGTGCATGGGAAATCGGAAATCCGGTCTATCCTCCTGCACGGCAGAAGCTGGCAGAACATGGCATCGACTGCAACGGCAAGACCGCCCGGCAGATGACCCGGCTGGATTATGCACGGTATGATCATCTGATTGGCATGGACGAAAGTAATCTGTGCGACATCCTGCGGCTTGTCGGCGGAGACCCACAGCATAAAGTCTCGCTGCTGATGGCGCATACGGATCATCCCCGTGAAGTGGCAGACCCATGGTTCACGGGAGATTTTGAAGCCACATGGCAGGATATACTGGAAGGATGCACGGCATTGCTTGAGGAACTGCGCTAAATTGGCGTAAATTTTGGCGTATGCCAAATCAGGAGTGTTTGACACTTGCCAACGACAAATTGATTTAACCACAGGAGAAGTTGCCTGTCAGCATAAAATCTCTATACGAAACAAAAAGCGGCAGCTACGTTGTATTTTCACAACATAGCTGCCGCATTTTTGCGTTTGGGGTTCAGTGTACCTACTACACCAATCCGCCTATTCGATTCTTACACCACACCGCTTTGTAAGGCTCCTTTTCGGGAAAACGTCCCAAAATTGGTGTAGTTGTGGTGTAGTACCGCAGATGTTGCTTGAAATCCGTTCAAAATTTCATCGTACCTGCGTTTTAATTTTGTGTTTTACTGCTCAATCGGCTTCATCGTGGGGAACAGCAGCACGTCACGGATAGAAGCGCTGTCCGTCAGCAGCATGACCAGACGGTCAACACCGAAGCCGAGGCCGCCCGTGGGAGGCAGACCGTACTCCAGAGCGTTGACGTAGTCGTAATCGACCTGTGCCTTGCAGTCGGGCTCGATGGCCTTGCGCTCGGCGACCTGACGCTCGAAGCGGCCCTTCTGGTCGATGGGGTCGTTCAGCTCACTGAAAGCGTTGCCGTACTCGGTGCAGTCGATGAAGTACTCAAAACGCTCGGTGAAAGCGGGATCATCCGGCTTGCGCTTGGCCAGCGGGCTGATCTCGACGGGGTAATCATAGATGAAGGTGGGCTGGATGAGCTTGTCCTCGACGAAGGCGTCGAAGAACTCGGCCAGGATGGCGCCCTTGGTGGGAACCTCGGGCAGCTCCACATGGTGCTCCTTGGCAGCGGCGATGGCGTCCTCATCGGTCTTCCAGTCGTTGAAGTCAACGCCGGAATACTTCTTGACGGCCTCGATCATGGTCAAACGCTCCCAGTGGCCCATGTCGATCTGCTTACCCTGATAGGGGATGACCAGGCTGCCGCAGATCTTCTGAGCGAGGCGCTTATACAGCTCCTCCACCAGGTCCATCATACCGTGGAAATCGGTGAACGCCTGATACAGCTCGATGGTGGTGAACTCGGGGTTGTGCTTGGGGTCCATGCCCTCGTTGCGGAAGATGCGGCCCACCTCATAGACGCGGTCCATGCCGCCCACGATGAGGCGCTTCAGGTACAGCTCCGTCTCGATGCGGAGCACCATGTCCATGTTCAGGGTGTTGTGATGGGTGTAGAAGGGACGTGCGGATGCACCGATCTCGAACGGGGTCAGGATGGGGGTATCGACCTCGAGGAAGCCCTTCTCGTCCAGATAAGCACGAATCTCCTTCAGGATCTTGCTGCGCTTGACAAAGGTCTCCTTGACCTCGGGGTTTGCGATGAGGTCAACATAGCGCTGACGATAACGCATCTCGGTATCGGTCAGGCCGTGGAACTTCTCGGGCAGGGGGCGCAGGCTCTTGGCCAGCAGAGTGATCTCCTCGGCACGGGCGCTCAGCTCACCGGTCTTGGTGCGGAACACCTCACCCTTGACGCCGATGATGTCGCCCACGTCCAGCTTCTTGAAAGCAGCGTAAGCGTCGTCGCCCAGCTCGTCACGGCGGACGTAGAGCTGGATGTCGCCCTTATCGTCGCGCAGATGGGCAAAGCTTGCCTTGCCCATGACGCGCTTGGACATCAGACGACCGGCCAGTGCGACCTTCTTACCGCTGTCGGTCTCGTTGGGCAGGTCCTTGAACTCTTCCTTCAGGTCAGCAGAGTAAGCATCCTGAGGGAACTTGGTCAGGGTAAAGGGGTCGTGGCCTGCAGCCTGCAGGTCTGCCAGCTTCTGGCGGCGCACCTGCACCTGCTCGCTCTCAGACAGGCCCTGTGCGGGGTTCTTCTTCTGTTCTTCCATAATTTCCTCCCGCTTGGCTCAGTTTGCAGAGTGGGTGATGCCCAGCACCTTGTAGTTGACGGTATGGCCGGTGGGCAGCAGGACTTCGGCGGTGTCGCCGACAGCCTTCTCCAGCAGGGCGTGGCCCACAGGGCTCTCGTCGCTGATCTTGCCGTTCAGGGGGTCAGCCTCGGTGCGGCCCACGATGTCGTACTCCTCGACCTCGTCCTCACCCTCCATCTGGATGGTGACGTGAGTACCGACAGAGACGTTCTCAACGCTCAGCTCGCTCTCGTCGATGACGACAGCGTTCTTGACCATCTGCTCCAGCTCGGTGATGCGGTTCTCGACCAGACCCTGGGTGTTCTTGGCCTCATCGTACTCGCTGTTCTCGGACAGGTCGCCGTGGCTGCGGGCTTCCTTGATCTCTTCTGCCAGCTCCTTGCGGCGGACAGTCTTCAGGTATTCCAGTTCCTCCTGCATTGCCTTCAGGCCAGCAGCGGACATCTTGATCTCTTGTGCCATTTGGAAATCTCCTTATCTATTTTTTGGGGTACGGCAGAGTGTCATAAAACATAAAACCGCACACGAATGCCATTTTGACCTATTCATTATAATAGCAAGCCGCGGCCTTGTCAATAAAAACTGCCGCCCTGCGGGCCAAAAAGGCCGCAAAAAAGCCCCGCCGACAGAGGGAAGTGCCGACAGGGCTTGGAAAATGTCTTATTCAGTCGTCTGCGGATTCATCCAGATTGCCCAGCTTCCTGGCCTGCTCGACCACGGCGGGAACCAGCATCTCAGGCAGGATCTCGTAGCGGGCGAACTCGGTAGTGAACCAGCCGCGGCCCTGGGTGGTCTGACGGATGAAGGTGGTGAAGTTGGCCAGCTCAGCCAGAGGCACTTCGGCGATGATGGTCTGCAAGCCGTCCTCGTCGGGCTCCATGCCCAACACGCGGCCGCGGCGCTTGGTGACATCGCCCATGATGTCGCCGGTATTGTCGTTGGGAACATGAGCTTTCAGGGTGTGGATAGGCTCGAGGATGACAGGGCCAGCCTCGGGCATTGCGGCCTTATAAGCCAGCTTTGCAGCCATGATAAAGGCCATTTCGGAGCTGTCCACGGGGTGGTAGCTGCCGTCCAGCAGGGTGGCTTTCAGGCCGACCACAGGATAACCGGCCAGCACACCCTTCTCAGCGGCAAGGCGGACACCCTTTTCAACAGCCGGGAAGAAGTTCTTCGGCACGCTGCCGCCGAACACCTTCTCTTCGAAGACGACCTGCTCGCTGTCGCAGGGCTCGAAGTTGATGACGACATCGCCGAACTGGCCGTGGCCGCCGGTCTGCTTCTTATGACGGCCCTGCTTCTGGCAGGCCTTGCGGATGGACTCGCGGTAAGCGATACGCGGAGCCTCGAGGCCAATTTCCACGCCGAACTTATTCTTCAGCTTGGCTTTGACCACGTCGAGGTGCTGCTCGCCCAGACCGCCGATGATCTGCTGATGGGTCTCGGCGTTGTTGACGTAGCTCAGGGTGGGGTCTTCTTCCATCAGACGGGCCAAAGCGCTGCTGATCTTGCCCTCGTCGCCCTTCTTGGCGACGGTGACAGCCATGAACAGGCTGGGCTTCGGGAAGACGGGTGCGGGCAGCTTGACCACGCGGGAAGCGTCGCAGAGGGTGTCGCCGGTCTTTGCGCTGACCAGTTTTGCCACAGCGCCGATGTCACCGGCACCGATGCTCTCGGCCTCAGTCTGCTTCTTGCCCATAACAGTGAGGGGCTTGCCCATCTTCTCGGTCTCACCGGTGCGGGCGTTGACGAGAGAAGCGCCTGCGGTGATCTTACCGCTGACGACGCGCAGATAGCTCAGCTTGCCCACGAAGGGGTCGGCCACAGTCTTGAAGACGTAGGCAGCGGTAGGCTCGCTCTCTGCACAGGTCAGCTCGACGGGTTCGCCGTTGGCATCCTCAGCCAGAACGCTGTTGTGCTCCGGGCTGGGCAGCAGCTTATGCATATTGTACAGCAGCATATCCAGAGCCTGCTGGTTGACAGCGCTGCCGCAGAACACAGGGGTGATGAGGCCATCCTTGACGCCCTTGCGCATACCATCGACGATCTCTTCGGTGGTGAATGCCTCGCCGCCGAAGAACTTCTCCATCAGCTCGTCGTCGGTCTCGGCGATGGCCTCGCTCATAGCCTCGATAAGGCCCTGGAAGCGGTGGCCGATGTCGGGCAGATCGACCTGCACCTGCTTGCCGCCCTCATACTTGAAGGCTTTCTGGCTGAACAGATTGATGTACACGGGGGTGCCGTCGTCGAGCTTCGCCGGGACGACGCAGGGGCAGACGGTGGAGCCGAACTTTATCTTCATGTCCTCGAGAATCTTGAAGTAGTTCGCGTTCTCCAAATCGCACTTCGAGACGAAGACCATCGTTGCCTTGCCGTTCTTGCGGGCCAGCTGGAACGCTTTTTCCGCACCGACGGTCACGCCGCTGCGGCCCGACACGCACACCAGCACACTCTCGGCTGCACGGATGCCCTCGTACTCGCCTGCCTCAAAGTCGAACAGGCCCGGAGCGTCGATGAGGTTGTACTTGATGCCCTCATACTCCACCGGCACGACCGATGCCGACAGACTGGCCTTCCGCTTTGCTTCCTCGGGGTCAAAGTCCGAAATCGTGGTGCCGTCCTCGACCCGGCCCATACGCTCGGCAGCGCCCGAAAAATAGACCAATGCCTCGGTCAGCGTCGTTTTGCCGCTGCCGGCATGGCCTGCGATCAAGATATTACGGATGTTGTTGCTTGCGTATTTCATATCGGTTTTTCCCTCATTTCCGCCGCACAGAGCATTCTCTCTGTTTTTGTGGCATATTTTACAAAGATAATACCACACTTCAAACGATTTTTGAATATTTCATTTGAAATTTTCGGCTTTTACCCTGCCAAACTTCCCAGCTTTGTTTTGTGCATTTTGCCTTGAGGGCAAATATTTTATTGTAAAAGCTGCCGTAGCACGCTATAATAGGGCCACCGAACCCAATTTTTATGCAGAACAAGGAGCACCACACGATGAAACGCACGGATTACATCAACTGGGACGAATACTTCATGGGCATTGCCCTGCTCACGGCCATGCGCTCCAAGGACCCCAGCAGTCAGGTGGGCGCCTGCATCGTCAGCCCGGAAAACAAGATCCTCTCTCTGGGCTACAACGGTATGCCCATCGGCTGCGACGACGACGCTATGCCGTGGGAGCGGGAGGGTGAGCCGCTGAATACGAAATATATGTACGTCTGCCACGCTGAGCTGAACGCCATCCTCAACAGCGCCCACAACAACCTCAAGGGCGCGCGGGTGTACGTCACCCTCTTCCCCTGCAACGAGTGTACCAAGGCCATCATCCAGTCCGGCATCGCCGAGGTCGTCTACTACAGCGACAAGTACCACGACACCGATTCCAGCGTAGCTGCGCGGTTCATGTTCAAAAAGGCCGGCGTCCGGCTCACCCCCTACCAGCCCAGCGGGCGGAAGGCGGAGCTGGAGTTGTAAGATGTTAAATTTTTTCATAGCACCTTGATTTTTGCATTGGATCGCAATTTTGACAGGTGCGTCAAGTGCTTCCTCTTGACCCCACCTTTGCTCTGTATTATAATAGGGTCTGTGAAAGTATAAATATTCAAATTTTGGCGCATAGAGAGGAATATATACAATGAATCTTACGAACCGCAGCTTTTTGAAGCTTCTCGATTACACTCCCGAAGAGATCGAAGGTCTGCTGGACCTCGCCGCCGACCTGAAGGCAAAGAAAAAGGCCGGCATCCTCCACGATGCTCTGCGCGGCAAGAACATTGCCCTTATCTTCGAGAAGACCTCCACCCGCACCCGTTGCAGCTTCGAGGTCGCCGCCCACGACCTGGGCATGGAAGTCACCTACCTCGACCCGTCGGGCAGCCAGATCGGCAAAAAGGAGTCCATCGCCGACACCGCCCGGGTGCTGGGCCGGATGTTCGATGGCATCGAGTACCGCGGCTACGGCCAGAGCATCGTGGAAGACCTGGCCCACTACGCCGGTGTGCCGGTGTGGAACGGCCTGACCAACGAGTTCCACCCCACCCAGATCCTCGCCGACTTCCTCACCATCCGGGAGCACTTCGGCCACCTCAAGGGCATCAACTTCGTTTACTTCGGCGACGCCCGCTACAACATGGGCAACAGCCTGATGGTGGGCTGCGCCAAGATGGGCCTCAACTTCACCGCCTGCGCCCCCAAGAAGTACCAGCCGGACGCTGCACTGGTGGAGCAGTGCAAGGCCACCGCCGCCGAGACGGGTGCGACCATCTCCTTCGAGGAAGACCCTGCCAAGGCCGCAAAGGGCGCAGACGTCCTCTACACCGATGTCTGGCTGTCTATGGGCGAGCCGGTCGAGGTCTGGGCCGAACGCATCAACGACCTGGCCGCATATCAAATCAACCAGGACCTGATGAATATCGCCGGCCCCAAGGCCGTGTTCATGCACTGCCTGCCCGCCTACCACGACCACAAGACCACCGTGGGCAGGGAGATGGGCGAGCGCTTTGGCCGCGACGCGATGGAGGTCACCGACGAAGTCTTCGAAGGCCCCCAGAGCATCGTCTTCGACGAGGCCGAGAACCGGATGCACACCATCAAGGCTGTCATGGCGGCCACGCTGGGCTATAACGGCTGATGGGCGGAGGACACGTTTCGCGCCCCGATTTCGGGATGCCGCAGCCCGACCCGGCCCACCCGCTGACGGAGTTTTACTGCCTGTTGCAGCGGGCCTTAGACCGGGAGGGCGTGTTTGCCCTGCCCGCGCTGTATGCGCAGTTCCGCGCACCGGCCCGGCGCATCTACGCCGACGAGGCGGCGGATTTTCTCACCCTCTCCCCCGACGAAGAGGCAGGTTCTGCCCGTCTGCTGGCCCCGGCGCAGCTGCAGCTGCTCTATTCCTCCCTGCACGTCATGCCGGATGGTGCGCCCGCCGCGCTGCTGCTCACCGAAGAATGCACCCGGACGGTATACGCCGTCCAGCTGCTGCCGCCCTTCGTCTGGGAAGACCCGCTCCCTCCCCTGCCGGACGCTCCGGCGGCGCTGAGCCTCACCCTCACCATGCGGGACGTGGAAGAGATAGACGCCTGCCCCGCCGCGCTGGGCCACCGTCTCGCCTGCGACAAGGCGGGCAAGCGCTGGCTCCACCATCCCCGGGCCGAGACCTATCTCTCCGAGCGGGTAGCCCTCTTCCAGCGGCTCTACCGATAACTGAACAGAAGCTCTCAGGGTCATTTGCCAAAACATGGCGGCAAATGGCCCTTTTGTTTTTGGCGTATTCATGTTATACTTTGGGTACCTTGTACGATGCCGGGCGGAAGATTTTTCCGCTCTGCACCATAAACTGCAATAATCGGGGCCGCTCATCCGTATACAGGGTGAATGTCCCCAATCAAAGATAATTTTTCCACCGGGTCCTGCTGTACACAGGACATCAAAGGAGCATAGAACTATGGGACAGCTGACCAAAAACGAGATTTTTGCGCTGGCCGTGCAGCGATACAGTGACACGGTGTTCCGAGCTGCCATGCACAACTGCAGCTGCACCGCCGATGCGGAAGATGTGGTGCAGGATGTTTTCGAAAAGCTGCTGTGCTACAATGGCCGCTTCGAGAGCGAGGAACACCTGAAAGCCTGGCTGCTGCGTGTGACCATCAACCGCTGCCACGACCTGACCCGCGCCGCCCGCCAGAAGGACACCGAGCTGGACGAGAATCTTCCTGCTCCGGACCAGATGGAAGACGGCAGTGTGCTGGACGCCGTGCGCGCCCTGCCCGAGAACTACCGCAACGCGGTCTACCTCCACTACTACGAGGGGTACACCGCCGCCGAGGTGGGCCGGATGCTGGGCGCACCCACCAACACGGTGCTCAGCTGGCTTCGCCGCGCCCGCGCACAGTTACATACGATGCTGAAGGAGGAGATCGAAGATGAGGTGGTATGAGTACAAGATGGAGGTAGACGACCTTCACGCTTCGGACGACCTGAAAGCAAAGCTCCTCGCCATGCAGCCGGCAGAAGAGGCGCCGAAACCCGCCAGGAAACCGAAAAAAGCCATCCACTTTCCCCGCAAGACTCTGAGCATCGCCGCCTGCGGCCTGCTCTGCGGCGTTGGTCTGTATGCGGCAGTCCACTCCCCCTTCAGCCTGCTGCCTGCGGGCGGCGCGGCCCTCAGCTCTGCCCCTGAGACGGCCTCCTACGCCGCCGCCTACTCGATGGACGACGTGAACAGCGCCCTTGCCGCACCCAAGATGGCCGTCCCGGCCGGTGGAAGCGCCGATGCCATGAGTGACCGCGATGCAGGCGGCACCGGCACCCTCAGCGCCGAGGCCGCGCAGACAAGCACAAAGCTCATCTACACGGCCAACCTCACCATCGAGAGCAAGGACTTTGACGCCGCCCGCACCGCCCTCACCGACGCCGTGAGCGCCGCCGGGGGCTATCTGGAATCCAGCAATGAATCCTCTTACACCGGCTCGAGCCGCACCCTCTCCCTCACCATCCGCGTCCCGCAGGACAACTACGCGAGCTTCCTCGAAGCCGCCGCGCAGGCGGGCAACCTCGTGGACAAGAGCGAGCAGGTGCAGGACGTCACCACCCAGTATATGGACATCGAGGCCCGGCTCTCCAACCTGACGGCCCAGCGCACACGTTTGCAGGAGCTTCAGGCCAGCGCCGAAAACCTCTCCGATCTACTGGAGATCGAATCTTCTCTCAGCGACGTCCAGTACCAGATCGAGAGCTGGCAGTCGCAGCTGGACTGGTACAGCCAGCAGGTGTCCTGCTCCACGGTCTACCTCTCGCTGGACGAGGTGAAGGAATACACCCCCACTGAGGAATCCTACCTCTCCCGGCTGTCCAGCGCCCTCCGCAATGGCTGGACGGGCTTCGTCTCCGGCATCCAGCAGCTGACGGTCTGGGTCGTGGGCGTCTGGCCCGTGCTGGTCGTTCTGGCCGCAGCCGCCCTCGTCGTCCGCTTCGTGCGCCGCCGCACCCGCAAGTGATATTCGATCTGTCGAAGCGCCCCGGAATGGGGCGCTTTTTGTTTCCGGCAGCGGCCTTTTCGAAAAAGTCATATTCTTTTTGAAAAAACGCTTGACAAGTTCCCCGCCTTGTGGTATTATACTTGAGCAGTCAGCGAGAGGCCGACAGCAAAAAGTAAATATCGCGGGGTGGAGCAGTCTGGTAGCTCGTCGGGCTCATAACCCGAAGGTCGTTGGTTCAAATCCGGCCCCCGCAACCACCAAGCATCTTGATTTTATCAAGATGCTTTTTCTTTTTTGCACACAAAACGAGAGACCGCACAGCTGTGCGGCCTCTCGTTTGCGTTTATATCTTTTACAGCATCCCGTGCCGACGCTGTTCGGCTTCCAGCTCCTGATTCAGGGCCGCCTTGCGGTGGTCGAGCAGGAGGTCTTTGTTGTACTGGAAATACCGCTCACAGCCGTTTTCGGCAATGAACGCATGGGCGGCGGGCGAGAGGGTCAGTTCGGTGACGAAGACCACCATCTCCTGACTTTCGGCGAATGCCTGCTCCATAAAGTCGAAGGCCGCTTCCAGCGCGGCGCTGGCCGCCTGCTGGGCAGTGTCCCGGGCATCCGACAGGGTGCCGAACTGGGTGCGCAGCACCTTGAAGGCGGCGTCCGCGTCCGGCGCGGCGGCGCGCAGAAGCTCTTTCTCCCAGCTGCGCAGGGTCTTGGCAGTCTGCAAGCGGGCTTCCAGCGTGGGCTTATCCAGCAGACCGGCGGTGCGCTTTTTCTGGGTCTCAGCCTCGTAGTCGGCGGTCATCTGGTCAAAGAGCTGCGCCCAGCAGTTCGGCTCCTGTGCCAGCTCTGCGGGCATCTCGGCAAAGGCTTTCTTCGTCTCCCGCAGGAAGGCATAGCAGCTGTCGGCCACAGCGTCTGCCCGCCGGGAGGCAGAGAAGCGCGTCTCGAGGCCGGACAGGATAAGGTTCACGAGGCTCAGCTTCTCGTCGAAGGGGGCCTGCAGCAGCCGCGCAAAAGCGGCAGGCTTGGCCTGACCGGCCAGAATGTCCTCCACGCCGTAGTCGTCACGGTACTTGTAGTAGAGGTCGAGGTAGGCCGAGAAGTCCTCGGCGATCTTCTGGTGCTGGATATACTGGCGGATGAGCTCTTCATCGGCCTGTAGGCCCAGCGACTCATAGGTATTGAGCAGGTTGGAGAGGTCTTCCCAACCGCGGGCGGTGACGAACTGGGTGCCGTCCACGTCGGCGTTTATCTGGTAGAAGTTCTGGGGGTGCAGTTCGAGATAGCTCAGGATAGCACTGTGGATGTGGGCTGCACGGGCGTAGTCCTTCCAGACCGGCAGATCCGGCTCAATGTCCATCCGGCGGACGCGGTCGAGGGTGACAATATCGAAATCGCGGACAGATTTATTGTACTCCGGCGGGTTGCCTGCCGCCACGATGACCCAGCCCGCAGGCACGGCCTGATTGCCGAAGGTCTTGCACTGCAAAAACTGCAGCATGGTGGGGGCCAGCGTCTCGGAGACACAGTTGATCTCGTCGATGAAGAGGATGCCCTCTTTCAGGCCGGTGGCCTCCATCTTGGCGTAGACACTGGCGATGATCTCGCTCATGGTGTACTCCGTCACAGAGACGTCCCGGCCGCCGTAGTTGCGCTGACGGATGAAGGGCAGGCCCACGGCGCTCTGGCGGGTGTGATGGGTGATGGTATAGGCCACCAGCGCCACGCCGCACTCCCGCGCCGCCTGCTCCATGACCTGGGTCTTGCCGATGCCCGGAGGCCCCATCAGCAGGATAGGGCGCTGGCGGATGGCCGGGATGGCGTATTCGCCCAGAGCATTTTTGGCGAGGTACGCTTTGACGGTATGCTCGATCTCTTCTTTGGCTCGTTTGATGTTCATATTCTTTCCCTCGTTATCACGAATTGTTGAGGTCACGGTAGAGGTCGTCTTCCTCCGCCAGCGCTTCGGACAGGGCCGAGGCGCTGCGGGCTGCCTCACCGGTAAATTCTTCTTCGTCCAGCACTACTTTCATCGCCCAGGGCGGCACATTGGCGTCGTCGAAGCGGTCGCCCAGAAATAGAAATGCCGTGTCGTAAGCCGGGCGTCGGGCCGGGTAAGTACCCATACCGTCGGTAAAATAGAGCAGACCCCGGAGGTTCGAGAACTTCTTCTCGGCGCAGAGCTGGCTGACGTACTCGAAGGCGGGCCGGAAATCGGTGCCGCCGCCGCCCCGCAGCTCGAAATGGTTCATGGCACGGATGAGGTCGTCTTCGTTTTTGACGGGAATATCCTGCCGCACCGCGTTGTCGGCCTGGATGAGGTGGAGATTCATCCGATGGAAGAAATTCTCCCTGCCCTTCAGCAGAGTGTACGTCTCGGCCAGAAAGGCCCGCACCAGCTCACCCGAGGTGGAGTAGCTGGTGTCGATGACGAGGGCCAGCTCTTCTATCTTCTTGCTCTCCCGGGTCTCCAGCGGCTCGATGAGGGGCAGGTTGCCGTAGACCGACAGGCCATAGGTGTAAAAGTTCAAATCGAACTCGTCCGGGTCGAGGTGGACTTCCTCCCGGGTGACGCAGAACCGGCGCAGGAAGTCGCCGTAGCTGCGGCGGCTGCGGTTTGCGGCTTTGATCTGCTCCCGCATGGCATCCGCGCCCTCACCGGCCTCTTTGTCCCGGAGTTCCAGCTCTGTCTGCATCCGCTCGCCGATTTTTTGCCACGTCCTCTGGGGCAGCGGCGCAGGCATCTGCTGAGGCTGTTCGGGGGCATCTTTGGGCCAGAGGCGGTGGTCGTCGGTGTAGAATTCTTTTTCCAGCTGGCGGAGCACGCCGGGCGTCTGCCGCACCAGCCAGCGGTAGATGGGAGCTGCAGCAACCACTTTTTCCTGCGCGATGATCTCCTCATAGGCGTGTTGGCGCACCCACGTCAGGGGGCGCTGGACGCTCTTGCGGCCAAGACCGTCGATGACGTTCTCCACCGCAATGTCACACGCAAGGTCCCACAGGCGTTTGTCCCGCTTGCCGCGCAGCCAGAGATGGCGGAAGATGCAGTGGAACACCGTGTGGAGGTAGAGCCGGTTGAGATATTTGGGGTTCTTCTGGTAGAGCCGAAGCAGGGCGCTGGGCTGGTAGCAGAGGATGGTCCCATCCGTCGCCAGCACACCGCACCGCTCGTCGGCGGTGGGCGTCAGGGCCGAGAGGGCCTGGTCTAAAAAGCGGAAGTCCAGATACAGCCCGCTGCGCACCACGGCCAGCACCTCGCCGCCCATCCGGGCCTGCCACTCTTCGTGAGTCTCAGGCCGGGCCGACTGGAAGGGCTTGCGGGGGTCAAAAAACTTTTCCTTCTCAGAAATCAAAATCATACCTCTTCTTTTGGGGCGCAGCGGCACGCTTTTTGTGCTCTGCGTCGGCCAGCAGGGCGGCAGCTTCGGCATTGTCGGCCTTGGCCGCGAGGGCAGCGCCCTCGGCAAAGGCATCCGTATCCATCACATCCAGCGCCAGCAGGACTTTGATGCCCTCGGTGTCCTGCGCCTTGAGCAGACGGGTCAGCACCCGCCCGGTGTTGGTCTTGAGGAAGTCCCGGTATGCATCCCGGGCGGCATCGCTCAGCTGCCACGGCCAGCGCAGGCGGTCGAAGCAGAGCATCGCCATCACGGAAGCGTCGTCGGCGTCGTGGCCCTGCGGGAAGATGGCGTCGTACTCCGCCGGGAGAAGCTTATTTTCGAGAAAGCACTGCCGGTAGTGGTAGCCCTGCCCCGAAAAGGTGTGGAGCAGGATGTGGGCGGGCGTCTCCTCGATGTCCTCCCAGTAGGCGGGATACCACAGCCCCGCCCGGGGTGCGGCCTCCCCCACCGGCCAGAACAGCGCCCGCACGGCCTCGGTGATGCTGCCCACGAGGGCGAACAGGCCGGTGGCCTGCTCGGGCGTAGCGCGGATGACGAGGTCTTCCAGCGCAAAGCAGTTGAGGAAGACATCGCTGCCCATGGTCAGCTCTCCTGTCCCGGCAGTCAGGCGGCGCAGCCTGCGGCAGTTGTAGAATGTGCAGCTGCCGATGACCCGCAGACTATCCGGCAGGGTGACTTCTTCGAGGAAGTTCCCGCAGATGGGGTGGAGCTCGTCGTCCTGCGCCGGGGCGGCGGGGGCGTCGAAGTCAAAGCTGTACCGCTCTTTGCCGCTCACATCCCGGCCAAAAGCACGGGTCAGACAGAGCTTGCCGTCCTCGGCCCGCTCATAGCGGCAGATCTTTTCCGGTCCGGGCAGACCCCGGGGCTTTTCAGAAAAACAGTAATCTCCCAGTTCGGTGATGGGCCACTGGCCCTCCCCTTCCGGCGCAGGAACAGCCCCGGGCAGCTTTACGCAGGGCTCGCCTCCGTACACCCGCACAAGGCGGGCCGTGCCGCCCGCCAGCGGCAGAATATCCAGTATCATAAGAACCTCGCTCACAAAAAAGCTGCCGCACAGGCACGCCGTGCAGCAGCTCCGTTCAAAACTTCATCACTGTGCGGCCTGTGCAAGGCAATCGTTCATTGCCGCAAATACCGCGTCGCTGGTCATGGTGCTGCCGGAGACAGCATCCACTCCGACGGTCGAGCCAGCCGCCAGCAGGGAGGCCGACAGCGTCTCTGCCGCCTTGCCGCCCAGCTCCGGCGTCTCGCCGGAAGCATCTATCACAACATTCGTCACCTTGCCGCCGGTGATGGTCACGGTAACGCCCACCTCGCTCAGACAGCCCTGCGCACTGGAGGTGTAGGTGCCGTCGGTGTAGGTGTCGGCGTTATCGGCAGCAGGAACCGTGCCGGTGTTGGCGATATAGAGGGCCAGCACGATGCCGAGGATGACGTCCAGCACCAGCATGAGGATAATGTTGCGGGTCATGTGTTTTTTCATGGTCTGTGAAGTGCTCCTTTTGCGATGTTTGGGGTCCGCTCGTTATTTTGCGGGCTTGAAGCTGTCGCGCAGGGTCACGACACGATTGTACACGCCGGGGTTCTTCGAGTCGGGAGTGAAGAAACCGGTGCGCACGAACTGGAACTTATCGCCGGGCTTTGCGTCGGCCAGAGCCTCTTCCAGCTTGCAGCCCTTGCAGACGACAACGCTGTCGGGATTCAGATAATCCTTGTAGTCGCTGCCCTCGGGGATGGCATTCATGTTCGCCTCGGTGAAGAGCTTGTCGTACAGGCGTACCTCGGCATCCACGGCGTGGGCGGCGCTCACCCAGTGGATGGTACCCTTGACCTTGCGGCCATCGGCAGGGCTGCCGTTGCCGGTCTCGAGGTCGGCGGTGCAGTGGATAACAGCGATGCTGCCGTCGGGGTTCTTCTCGACGCTCTCGCACTTGACGATATAGCCGCCCATCAGACGGACTTCGCCGCCGACGGTCAGGCGCTTGAACTTCGGAGGCGGCACCTCGGCGAAGTCCTCGTTCTCGATCCACAGCTCCTTGGTGAAGGCGACCTTGCGGGTAGTGGTGTCGTTGGCTTCACGGTTGGGGTTGTTGGCGATGTCGAAATACTCGGTCTTGTCGGCGGGGTAGTTGTCCACCACCAGCTTGACGGGGTCCAGCACGGCGATGCGGCGCTGCGCGGTCAGGTCCAGCTCGCTGCGGATGCAGGCTTCCAGCTGGCGCATATCAATGAGGTTGTCGGACTTGGAGATGCCGGCCTCACGCACGAAAGTGAAGATGGAAGAAGCGGTGTAGCCGCGGCGGCGCAGGCCGCACAGGGTGGGCATGCGGGGGTCATCCCAGCCGTCCACGATGCCCATCTCCACCAGCTCACGCAGATAGCGCTTGCTCATGACGGTGTTGGTCATGTTCAGGCGGGCAAACTCGCGCTGCTTGGGGAACTCGGTGCCAAAAATGTTCTCGATGACCCAGTTGTACAGCGGGCGGTGGTTCTCGAACTCGAGGCTGCACATGCTGTGGGTGATGCCCTCGATGGCGTCCTGGATGGGGTGGGCAAAATCGTACATCGGGTAGATGCACCACTTATTGCCCTGACGGTGATGCTCGGCGTACTTGATACGGTAGATGGCCGGGTCACGCATATTCATGTTGGGGCTGGCGAGGTCGATTTTAGCGCGGAGGGTCTTTTCGCCCTCCTTGAACTCGCCTGCACGCATCCGGCGGAAGAGGTCGAGGTTCTCTTCCGGGGTGCGGTCGCGCCACGGAGAGGGACGGGAGGGCTTGCCTGCGTCGCTGCCGCGGTACTCGCGCATCTCGTCGCGGGTCAGGTCATCGACATATGCCTTGCCCTCGAGGATGAGCTTCTCGGCGTACTCATAGCACTTGTCGAAGTAGTCGCTGCCGTAGAAGATGCCGCCGTTGGGGTCGGCACCCAGCCAGTGCAGGTCCTCGATGATGCTGTTGACATACTCCTCCCCTTCACGGGCGGGGTTGGTGTCGTCGAGGCGGAGGTTGAACTTGCCGCCGTACTGGTTTGCGATGGACCAGTTGATATAGATCGCCTTGGCGCTGCCGATGTGCAGGTAGCCGTTGGGCTCCGGCGGGAAGCGGGTATGGATCTCGCTGATTTTGCCTTCGGCGAGGTCGGCGTCAATGATCTCAGTCAAAAAGTTTTTATCTGCCATAGTGGCGTTCCCCCTGTCAGGGCATAGCAAGCCCGGAATTACACTTTTGATACCCCTTATAATACACTATTTCCCTCTTTCCTTCAAGGTGGAAAGCCGAAGTTCCACCTGTTTTCGGCGTCGTTTTGCGAAAAAGCTTTCCCTGTCTCCCGCTTTTTGCAAAAAAGGCGAAATTCATGCTTGACATTCCGCACAGAATCTTATATAATAATCAAGCATTCAGCGAATGCGACAGATAGATAGGGGTATAGCTCAGTTGGTAGAGCAGCGGTCTCCAAAACCGCGTGCCGTGAGTTCGAGACTTACTACCCCTGCCACAAGCGCACAGAGAGTACTCTGTGCGTTTTGTTTTTGTATTTTTCCCTGAATGTCAGACTTTCCCAAACTTTTTTGACATTTTCCGAAATTCATGCTTGACAACAGCGCGTTTCTCAGGTATAATAACACACGTTCCGGCGGTCAACCGCCAGAAACGATGCACTTGAGCGATCATGGCCCGGTAGCTCAGTTGGTTAGAGCACCAGCCTGTCACGCTGGGGGTCGTCGGTTCGAGCCCGATCCGGGTCGC
>NZ_JBBNIH010000156.1:0-7411 GCF_040094125.1 Faecalibacterium longum | reverse complement strand
TCCTTGAACATGGACATCAGTTCCGGGAGGTTGAAGAACTTGGCAAATCTCGTTCTCGCCCGATAGCCTGTACCTTCCGGCGCAAGCTCGATTGCAGTGGTGGTCTCTCCAAAAGTGGATGCCCAGCAGTCGAAGTGGGTCAGCTTTTTCTGCTGCAAGGTGCTGTACTGCAAATACCGCATGACCGTGTACAACTCGGTCATGGAATTGCTCACGGGCGTGCCCGTGGCGAACACCACGCCCCGCCCGCCGGTGATCTCATCCAGATAGCGACACTTGCCGAACATATCGCTGGATTTCTGCGCTTCGCTGGTGGATAATCCTGCGACATTCCGCATTTTTGTGGTCAAAAAGAGGTTCTTGTAAAAATGGCTCTCGTCCACAAAAAGCCTGTCAACGCCCAGTTGTTCAAAGGTAATTACATCGTCTTTACGCTCATCGGAGCGCAGTTTTTCCAGCTTGGTTTCCAGCGTTTTCCGGGTCTTTTCCATCTGCTTGATGGAGAAATTCTCACCTGCATGGGCTTTCAGTTCGTTGATGGCGGCAAGCGTTTCATCAATTTGCTCCTGAATGATGCGCTCCTGCCGTTCAAAGGACAGCGGGATGCGCTCAAATTGCGAATGGCCGATGATGACGGCATCGTAGTCGCCGGTGGCGATGCGGGCGCAGAATTTTTTGCGGTTGGCAGTTTCAAAGTCCTTGCGCCGTGCCACCAAGAGTTTGGCGTTAGGATAGAGATTCAGAAACTCCGATGCCCATTGCTCCGTCAAATGGTTGGGCACTACAAAAAGACTTTTCTGGCACAGCCCCAGCCGTTTTGCTTCCATAGCGGATGCCGCCATTTCGTAGGTTTTGCCTGCGCCAACTTCGTGTGCAAGCAACGTATTACCGCCATAAAGCACATGAGCAATGGCGTTGCGCTGGTGTTCCCGGAGAGTGATCTCCGGGTTCATGCCGACGAAATGGATGTGGGAGCCATCGTATTCACGGGGGCGGGTGGAGTTAAACAGCTCGTTGTACTGCTTCACCAGCGCAATGCGCCGCTGGGGGTCCTGCCAGCCCCAGTTCGCAAAAGCGTCCTTGATGACCTGCTGTTTCTGCTGCGCCAGCATGGTCTCCCGCTTGTTCAGCACACGCTTGGGTTTGCCATCAGCATCCTCGATGGTGTCGTAGATGCGGACATCTTTCAGGTTCAGGGTTTCTTCCAGAATCTTGTAGGCATTGGCACGGGATGTGCCGTAGGTCTCGGAGGAGATAATATCGCCCCGCCCGGTGGCAGTTTTACCCTCCACACGCCACTCTGCGGTATACGGAGAATATCTCACCTTGACTGCATGACGCAGATAGTAGGGGATCTGGAAAGTCTCGGTCATAAATTTTTGAATGATTTCAGGCGCAAGCCATGTGGCACCCAGCCGCACATCAATTTCAGATGCTTCCAGTTCTCTGGGCTGTGCCTTAATCAGCGCATCCACATTGACCGCAAATTCCGGGTTGGTTTCGGCGGCGAACTGCGCCATTCGCAGCTTTGCCCGTACATCGCCGGACAGGTACTCGTCTGCCATCTGCCACCCCGCTTCCGGATCGGCAGGGTCGGCACTGGGGTCTTTGAAGATCACACCGGACAGTTCGGTGGTAATGCGCCCGTACTCACCGGGAGTGCCCAGCAGCTCTGCCATATAGGGCAAATCCACCTTGCCGCGTTCCCCGATGGACACTGCCAGCGCTTCACTGGGGGTATCCACGCTGGTGACGGTGCGCTCCGGGCGGATGGTGCGCTTGGTGAACATCGCCGCCTTGGATTTGAGCTGCCCCTGCTCGTCCAGATTTTCCAGCGAACACAGCAGATAGTAGGAGGAATCCTGCTCAAACAGCCGCCCGTTTTTGCGGTCGTTCAGCAGACCGTATTTTGCGGTAAAAGCATCGTAGGCGGTGTTCAAACGCTCCTGTGTTGCCTTGATGTCCTCGTCCGGGTAATCGTTCAACTGCTGTTCGATCAGCTCGTTGACGATCTGCCGCAGTTCCACCATGCCGGTGACGCGCCCCTTGGCGGTGTCAGACAGCTCCACCTGCGTCATCACGGAATTTTCCCGGTAGAACACTTCGCCGTCCACCACCGTGTAGGAGAAGTTTTTCACGTCCGGGTCAGCCGGGAGAATGTGCTTCTCGTTTTCGACATCCGCAATATCTGGTGTTTCTACCTCAACTTCGGTGTATTGCCCCTCAATATGCTGTACCGCTTCTGCAAGCTGGTCGGCAAGGCTGGTGCCCTCGATAGGTGCAACGGTCAATTCCTCTCGTCCGTACTGGGTGCTTTCGGTGGTCAGCTCGCCCAGAACCATTTCCGGGTGATCTACAAAATACTGGTTGATGGCAAAGCCATCCTCGGTCTTGCCAAGCTGCACCCAGTCCGGCTCAATATCCGCAGGGCGGTCACGCTTCTGCAAAAAGATAATATCGCTGACAACATCCGTACCAGCGTTAGCACGGAACGCATTATTCGGCAGACGGATCGCACCCAGCAAATCGGCACGTTCTGCCATGTGCTTGCGGGCGGTGCTGTCCTTGCTGTCCATGGTGTAACGGCTGGTGACGAACGCCACGACACCGCCCGGTCGCACTTGGTCGATAGCTTTGGCGAAAAAGTAGTTGTGGATGGAGAACCCCAGCTTGTTGTACGCCTTATCGTTGACTTTGTACTGACCAAAGGGCACGTTGCCCACCGCCAAATCGTAGAAATCACGGCGGTCGGTGGTCTCAAAGCCGGCAACAGTAATGTCAGCCTGCGGATACAGCATCTTGGCAATGCGCCCGGTGATGCTGTCCAGTTCTACACCATACAGGCGGCTGCTCTGCATAGAATCTGGTAACATACCAAAAAAGTTGCCCACGCCCATAGACGGTTCCAAGATGTTTCCCGACTGGAAGCCCATCTTCTCGACCGCATCATAAATAGAGCGAATCACCACCGGAGAGGTGTAGTGAGCATTCAGAGTGCTGGAACGGGCGGCGGCATACTCGTCCTCGGAGAGCAGTCCTTTCAACTCTGCATATTCCTTTGCCCAACTATCTTTGCCGGGGTCAAAGGCATCTGCCAAACCGCCCCAGCCTACATACTGGGAAAGAACCCGCTGTTCCTCAGCGGTGGCACCACGGTGCTCCTCCTCCAGCTTGAACAGGGTACGGATGGCTTCGATGTTCCGGGCGAATTTCTGTTTGGGGCCTCCGACACCCAAATCATCATCCGTGATGTGGAAGTTCCCGGCAGGTTCTGGCGCAGGTTCAGCATTCAGGGCTTCATCCAAGGTTGCGGCATCCGGGAAGGTCTGCACCTTTCTGTCCATCACGGCAGAAATGGGTAGCGCATCCAGTTCTTCGTCAGTCAGTTCCGGCGTGACCTGCCGCAGACCGTCCTCGAATTGTTGCTTATTGATAACTTCGTTATCCCACGACTGCCCCTGTGCGCTGGTGTCGATGCGCACATCCGTTTCGCCTACATAGCCGATTTTGCCTTCGATAGTTCGGGTAGGAAGGTCAACGATAACATTGTCACCGACCTTGTAATCGGGTAGGGGGTGTTCCATCACATCCTGTTCCTGCTCGTACAACTCCCGGACAAGAGCCAGCGGTTCCTCCCGGAAAATCGGCATCCGCATTTCTGCCAGTGCCACATCCTGCAGGGTAACGCTGTCCTTATCAAAGTTTACCGTATCCACTCGGAAGGTACGCCCTTCCATGTGGATGGTAGCACCCAGCGGCAGATAATCCTCCCGGCGCAGGTACTTGGTCTGGTGATGAGTGCCGTCCTCGTTCAGCCCGGCAAGATAGACGTTCTCGCCGCACTGCCACAGCTGCTTGGCACGGTATGCCCACTGGTTGCGGGGAAAGCCGGTGACCGGGACGGTGCCCAGTGGCGTTTCCTTTTCCAGAAGCTTTCCGCCCAGAAGTTCACTGACTTTTTGCGCGTCATCTGCGTAAAACTCAAACTGTCCGTTCTGCTCAAAGCCCACCAGCGCATCCGGGTGCTGCTCCTTCAGGGCGTTGTACTCGGTAGCGGCATCCAGCGGCAACAGTGCCGGGCGTTCCTCCGCCTTACTGTGGTAGTGCTCCAGTTCCTCGTCCGTGACGCTGACCAGTTCCGAAAAATCCAGCGCCTCCAGCTCGGTTTCGGCCAGGTCCTCCAGACTTTCATACTGCCGCTCGTCTATCAGCACCTCGCCCAGATACCGCTCCACACGGTATCCCACCAGATCGACGTTGACCTGAATGGGGATCTCCTCATCCGTGGCGTTGGTGTAGGCAACGCCGATCTTGGACAAATTGGAGAAGTCCGGCTCAGAGTCGTATTCCTCCTGACAAAACTCCCGAATCAGGTTTTTGGCACGAGCAAGCTCAACATCCGGCTCTGCGTTGACAGGCGCAGGGGGCGTGTAATGCTCTTTCTCTTTGTCCGTCAGGTAACGGTCGGACTGGATCATCAGGTCGATATACTGTTCCACCTGTGCCCATTTTAAGGTGATTTTCTGGTGGTCGGGGTAATGGTCGAATTCCAGTCCCTTCCAGTCGTGGTTGACAAACCCTCTGCTGCCATCCAGATAATCGTGGGAGTGCCCACCGATACCGTACTCCTTTGCCAGAGCCTTGGCACGGAGGCTGCGGTCAGGCTGGGTCTGGTACAGTGCCATAATGCGCTGTTTACCGCCCATAAATCCTGAACCGTGCTTGCGCAGTTCGTTCTCAATTTCCGCTTGAGATAACGAAAAAGCGGAGGGCGTTTTTTCGCTCTCCGCTTGGTCGATTTTTTCAATTTGCTGGACTTCGGTGGGGATGTGGGCATCAAAGAAACTTAACTGTAAATCAATTCCATCAGCACCAGTTCCTCTGCCTGTGCCCGCAGGCTGTTCATGTGCTGCACCCATGCCATCTGATTCTGCTCCTTGTCCGGGGCGGGGGTCTGTTTCAAGAGCTGTGCTATGGTCTGCTGCATCCGGTCCTCTGCTGTTTGCTCCACCTCCATCAGGTGCGGGTACAGGCTCCCGTTCAGGAGCATCGTGTTGTACAGCACTGGGCGATGGTCTTTCAGGTACGTCCGGCGCAGCCTGCCGTACTTGCCCAGCGGCTTCCGGGGCTGGTTCAGAATCAGGTTCGGGAGCTGGTAGTCCCCGACGGTCGAGTAGGTCACGTTCCTGCTGTTCATATTCATACTGGCTCCTTTCTGCATTGCGGCGGCGAATGGTTGTTTTAACGGTGCGCTCAATTTGGCGTAAGACCTCCCGGCTCATGTCGCTGACGGCTGCGCCGAGGGCGTAGACACTATCCGGGGTAGAGAAATTGTAGATTGCCTGAAAATCGTCCTTGTCGAACCACCCGGCAGGCTCAAAGCCGCAGCGTTCCAGCAGCGTGTAGGTGACACTCATTGCTGCTGCGCTTTTGAACTGCATCTCCACTCCGGCTTCATCATAATCCATCAGCAGCGAGCCGTCAACGATGGCGCGGATGTCTCCGCCGTTGTTGTCCCAGTAATCTGCCACCAGTTTCCCGGCAACATCCGCAAGCTGCTGGCTGACACGCTCTCCGCTGATGCCGTAGGTCTTGCTCAGCATCTCCGAAACCGGCTGTTTCAGATCGTCGTTAAACTGCCACACCTCCGGGTCACGGGAATTGCGGCGCACCCCGGTGTCGCTCACATCAAAGACATAGTGCAGACGCGGCACACTGCTGGACTGGTCTAACAGTGCGATGCCCTTGGAGCCGCGCCGGACATAGCGGTTCATGCGATTGTTCCAGATGTCGAAGCTGGCGCAGGCAGTGGAATCAGGCCGCTGGGCGTAGATCATCAGCTGGTCTGCAAAGGGGTACTTGTACAGCCGGGATGCAGTGGTCAAATAGTTCGTCCAGCTTTCCCAGTACCGGGTTAAGCCATTCGCCGTGCGCTGGGCAAGGGCGAGATATTCTTCGGTTTTGCTTGGCATAGCGTTCCTCCTTTTTCGGATTTTAGGGTAAAAAAATAGCGGACAGCTATCGGCGCTGTCCGCAGGGGGATACTGTAAGCGATTTGTAGTTTGGCAAACTGGAATTTCTTGCCGTTTTACTTCCAATGCTTTAGTGTAGCTAGAGATTCCATATGTGCTCTGACTTGCTCAGCAGACCAATTCTCATTTGCCATATGTTCTACACAAAAATCAATAAGCTGTTCTTTGCTTCCGTATGTGAATTGACCATCACTGTAACACCATTTACAGTAATCTTCATTGAATTCGCCATCGGGTTCTTTGCTAAGTGTTTCATCGTCAAGAGGCATTCCGCAGCATTGGCAAATAAGCTGTCTCGGAGTTCCTAACAATGTATTGATAGACACATCGAACAATTTTGAAAGCTGTTTTAAGGTTTCTGTATTTGGAATCGTTTCACCAGTTTCCCAACGAGAAACTGCCTGACGAGTAACAAATACCTTTTCAGCCAGTTCTTCCTGAGAGAGATTATTTTTATTTCTCAGACTTAGTATCACATCTTTTGTTTCCATTTATATCACCACCTTGACATAATTATAATGATTTGCACCGGCAAACACAAGCAACCGGCTGTTGCCTTAAATCTGCGAAAATTTTATTTCAGCTTTCAAACTATAGTGCAATCTTTTTCATCGGTGGCTTCATCAAGCCCCTCGTTTTGGATTTCAAAGCCTTATGGAATGATCCACTTTCTTCATACATATGGACACCATCATAACTTCCGAATGCAAACCACCCATCTGCGCGAAAGAGCCTATGTACGCCGCCCGCAGGCGGCAAAAATCAGTCCAGTGGAAATTCCAGTTCGGCAAACTCAGCATCGGTCAGCAGTTTCAACTTTTCGATAACCCCCTCCGACAGTTCCCGCAGGGCGGTTTCATCGGGCATCAGATAGCACTGCATCAGCCGCAACTCGTGTACCAGCCCCAGCCGGGTGCCGGTGTTGTAGAGCATCATCAGGGTCAATTCCTCGTGGTCAAAGTTCATGTTCAGCCCTCGCTTTCCGGCATCCAGTTGGGTTGCACTCCGGGGCATCGCACTTCTCCTTGAGGTTTTGCAGAACAGAAGAGTGCTCCGGCTTTTTATCCAGAAACCCCGGCAGCTCCTTGAAGCCGATGCTGTCCACATAATGCACAGACACTTTGCCATTGCGTTTGAGTGCGATCACATCGCTGACCGACAGGCTGTGCCCCTCAAAATCCTGCGGACGGGAGAGGTTGAACATCTGAAATAGTTCTTCCAAAATCTCGTTGTTCGGCACATCCTGCCACATGGCGGGCAGATCAGCATAGTAGGTGACCTCGTAATGCTCCGGGTCTGGCATTTTGCCCCGACGATGCAGTTCCCGCATGGAAGCAAATCTTTCATCGAGGATTTTTTCGTCATGCCGCAGCTGCATC
>NZ_JBBNIH010000155.1:0-813 GCF_040094125.1 Faecalibacterium longum | reverse complement strand
TGAACGAAGCCCGCTGTGGAACATCCGGCAGCGGGCTTTGCACATAACAACATGGAGGTACAATTTTGCAGCAAAACTGGAAATTCCAACGCGGAGACATCTTCTTCACCCATTTCGGGGCGAGCACCGGCTCGGAACAGCACGGTGACCGCCCGGCGGTCATTCTTCAGAATGACGTGGGCAATTACCACTCTCCAACCCTGATCGTTGCGACCATGACAAGCAAGGCGGAAAAGAAAGTAAATCAGCCGACCCACTGCCTGTTGGAAAACGCAGGGTTGAATATGCCGTCTGTTGTGCAGGCAGAGCAGATCTTCACCATCGACAAAAGCCGGGCACTGAAGTATCTGGGGCATCTGACCCCGGAGGAGATGCGCCGGGTCGATGATGCAGTTCGCATCAGCCTTGCGCTGAACCCTATGGGCAGCATCCAGCAGATAGAGCCTATCCGGCGCTCTACGGCGGTTTATGCGCCGCCTGAGGTGGTGGATGGCAAACCGCCTGTCTACCCCTATACGCCCATCCGGTCGTCCTTTGAGAACGCCGGAAGCATCGAGGAAATGATGCTGTACACCGAGTTGCAATCCGCGGTTCATGCCATGATCCAGCGGTTGGAATACAGCTTCACCTTCAATCCCAGCCTGCTCACCAGCCCGAAGCGTAAGCAGCAGGTGACTGAGATCTTAGAAGAAGCTGAGAAGTACATTTGGAGGATCAAGGAGGAAATGAGATGCGCCTGAACGACAATAATACTTTCATTGGCATCAACCCGCCGTACCAGCTTTCGGTCATCCACAGCAGCAAGCTGATCTA